>CAZUZJ010000052.1:9509-12341 GCA_964624225.1 uncultured Desulfobulbia bacterium
GCTTTCGGGCGCCGAGCCAGAGGATGGCCAGATAGAAAAAAAAGAGAACGATGCCGCAGAGGCTGACCAACACCGGCAACCTGGCGCTGCCCGGCAGCAGGGCAAAATAATACTGACAGTCGAGGAAATAGACATCCACCGCCAACCAGACGATGGCCAGAATGGAGAGGCGCTGCTCAGCAGCGAAATAGTCCGCCGCCTGGTCCACCCGCTTCGGGTCAAAGAGGAGCCGTACCAGAAAAAAATAGACCAGCCCTTTCAGAACAAAAAGAGAAAATGCCGGCAGGGGAGAAAATTGCGGGGCCTCCGGCACACTGTTGGTGGAAAGAACGAAGATGACGACAATAAGATAGATGAGATTGTTATAGATCACGAGCGTGGGGCAAAGGGGCGGAGCGGGGCATGCCTGGCGTTGTGCCGGTAAAAACGGGACAGGAGGAGCTGGAGCTGGGGCCTGGTCAGAATCTGCTGGATGACAAAAAATTCGCCAACACGACGATGGCGGCGCTTCTGCTCAAAAAGCAGGAGCTGAAGCTGGGCGCGGGTCAGCAAACCATGCTGGAGGGCCCGCTCGCCAAAGGGCAGCGACGAGAAAGCAGCCGTGCGCAGGAGAGAGAGGATCTGATCCCGCTGCAGCCAGCCGCGCTCGCAGGCGATTTCGCCGAGGCGCGGGCACTGGGCGCGCTGCCACATGAGGGCGCGACTCAGATCCTGCCAGGAGACCTGCCCGGCATAATAAAGAAACTGCCCGAACAACAGCCGACGGTCCGGGATACGGCCCTGATGGCGATGTCCGCTCCAGGCGGAGCTGCCGGTTGCCGCCGGCCGCGCCGCTGTTGTCGTTGGCCGGCGCCAGACCGGTGGTTGCGGCCGGCCGCCGTTGCCGCCCGCACCAGGATCCGCCGGCCGCAACCCCTGAAAACGGAAGCCCTTTTCCCGGGCATCGACATAGCGGGAGAGTTGTTCATAGGCAGAACGGACTGCCAGAAACATCCGGGCCTGTCTCTGGCGGGTCAATTCGTCAAGGCCGGTCAGGCGGTCGGGATGGGTTTCCATCGCCCGTTTGCGAAAGGCGCTTTTTACCCCGGAAAGCTGAATATATTCGAGAAATTCCCGTGAAACAACAAGATGGGGCCCAAAGATGATCCGGCAGGCCCGATACAGCTCCTGTTCAGCGGCAACACCCGTCATGGCTCACGTTTCTCCTTTTCCCATCGCTCCCGCGGACCACAATGCCTCGCCGGCCCGCTCTGACTCAAAAAAAAACAGGTTATTCCTCCCATATACATCATAACCTAGCTTATCCGAAGGATTTTTCAAAGGAAGAAACAGAAAAAAAGAAAACAGGGAGGAAAGAAAGGCGAGAAAAAGATGATTCAGATTTCGACTTCGATCTGGGCGGCCTCGGCCAGACTGAGGACCAGGTTGGACTCGCCGATGCGCAGCTGGATGGCGCCGCCAAGGGGAGCGCGATTGACCACATTGACCGTGGCGGAGGGGATGATGCCGAGATCAAGCAGCCGCTGCCGTATCGCGCCGCAGGCGTGATGGCGCTTGACACAGACACAGTGCCCCGGTTCCACCTCACTTAAGGCGCGGCATTGCTTGCGGCATTCATGGGTGCCGCCGCAGCCCTCGACCGGACCGGAACACGTCTTTTTTGTCCACCAGAATTTCATGAAATTTCCTCACAGGGTTTTCATGATTTGTAATGCCGGACAGGGGCACTGTCAAGAAGAAAAGTGCGGGGCACGGGCACGGGCATCCCCGCTGTTTTTCCGGGAAAGCCAGGATCACGATATTCAGCCTCGCCGTTCCCGGCTTTTCCGAAATATCTTTAGGCCGCCACGGAAGTGTACGAACCCCTCGCTCCTGCCGGCTGCAAAGGTCTCATGCAACAGAAAAACACACAGGCCTTAATCCCGGCCTTGGCGCCAAATATACGAGAAGGGCCTGATCCCCGCAAAGAGGCGGCCCTTCTGTCACGGCATCGCAAAAAGTCGTCACCTGCTTCTTTCCTGCGCAAGAAATGCCGACTACCTTCTTTTTCTCTTGCGGGCAGCGCCAGCCAGGCCGGCCAAACCGGTCCCCAGCAGGAGCATCGTGGCTGGCTCAGGAACCGGGGCGACATCGCCGGTCAGCTTCAGGTCAAAAAAAGTCGCGCCGCCATGATCTTCCGCCAGCACCTGGATGACATTGCTGCCGGGGGCAAGAAAGGGGTCATCGGCCAGGGACAGGGTGTATTCCCAGTAGCCGGGGAGCAAGTAGTTCATGAAATCATAGGCAATATTTGCGCCGAATGGGGCTCGCCCTTAATGATCTCATGATTTCAATCTGATACATGACAGCTTGTGGTGCTGACAGAAAAGAACGTTCATTATTTCGGAATTTTTGTTCGCAAATGCGGAATACCGGATGAAACCATGGATCGAGAATAGTGCCGGACGGCTGAAAAAAACATCTCGCATCCTCGTTGAGCGTGCCAGGTGGGTGCCGGTCTTTTTCATCAGGAGCACAGAAACCAAGCTCCCTTCAGACCCTGATACTGATCCCTGCGCCCTTCATCATCCCGGCCAGGGCCTTTTCGAGGGCGCGATTGCCGATCTCCTCCCGCACAGAGCGGGCCCGGTCGCTGAGGTCGCTGACATTGGCGGCGATGACCTTAGCGCTCTGCGGCGTCTGGGGAAAGGTGGTGTAATGGGCCGCGGTCTGGCTGATATAGTCGATGCGGAAATCGGTCTTCATCGTCGCCTCTCCGGCCGCGCTGGCATGCGATGATCAAAATTCCACGGCAAGCTGCATGGTGGCGGCGCCGGCGCTGGCGTTGCTGCC
>CAZUZJ010000053.1:0-12298 GCA_964624225.1 uncultured Desulfobulbia bacterium
GAAACCCCGGTGCCGGATACGACCCTCGGTTTCGAGCTGCCCGATGCCGATGCCCTCCTCTATTCCCTGGGGGTGCGCTACCAGCTCAGCGAGGTGATGGAGATCGGCGGCGCCTACCTCTATGACTACAAGAAGACCAGAAAAATTACGGCCGCCGACGCCAATGTCAACGCCATTGCCGGCACCTTCGAGGACGGCGGCGCCCATCTGCTGACCATGGGCCTCACCTACAAGTTCTGATAAGGTTGGAAAAAGTTCGATCTCCCGGGTTGCGGCGGAATCGCGAAATGCTCGACGTACCACCTGTACGCCTCCGCTTTCGCGACACCACCGCGTCTTGTATAGCGAACTTTTACACTGAGCCGTCCGGATACTTTTGTGCGTGCATCAGTTCTGCTATACCGGCAGATTGCGGTTGACTATTTGTTGAAATTGTTTTTTAAGTAGTTCGTCATCTGCTTCCGGTTCCTCTAAGCAGGAGCGGCCCCGCCGTTCCTGCTTTTTTTACTCCCGCAACCCGCGCGCCGCTGTTAACCGCTCTCATCAGGATCATGCAGGCAACAGACCATCTCGACTCCCCGGACGTCCATGTCGTCGATCTTGACGGCCGCCGTTTCATCCTCGTCGGCACCGCCCATGTCTCACGCCGTTCGGTGGAGCTGGTCCACCAGGTCATCGAGGCGGAACGGCCGGCTTGTGTCTGCGTCGAGCTGGACGCCAAGCGCTACGAGGCCCTGTCCGAGAAAAAACGGTGGCGTTCCCTTGACCTCAAGCAGATCATCCGCACCAAACAGCTCAGCACCCTCTTGATCAACCTGGTCCTTGCCGCTTACCAGAAGAAGCTGGGGGACCGGCTCGGGGTCATGCCCGGTTCGGAGCTGCTGGAGGCGGCCACCACCGCCCAGGCCCACAACATCCCGCTTTCCCTCTGCGACCGGGACGTGCGGATCACCATGCGGCGGGCCTGGAAACGCACCTCCTTTTTCCGCAAGAATTACCTGATCGCAAGCCTCATCGCCTCCCTGCTCGAAGAGACGGAGATCACCGAGGAAAAATTAAACGAACTCAAGGAAACCGACGTCCTCTCCGAGCTGCTGGCCGAACTGGGCCAGGCCCTGCCGGAACTGAAAACCGTGCTCATCGACGAGCGCGACACCTATCTCGCTGAAAAGATCAAGCGGGCCAAAGGTGACAAGATCGTCGCCGTGGTCGGCGCCGGTCATATCCGGGGGGTAAAGGAGGCGCTCAGCCAGGATCGCAGCCACCTGATGGCGGAGATCACCACCATCCCGCCGGTTTCTCCCCTCTGGAAGGTGGCGGGCTGGCTCCTTCCGGCCACCATTATCGGCTCGCTGCTCGTCATCGGCCTGACCAAGGGGGCGGCGGTGGCCGGGGCCAATCTTCTCTACTGGATTCTCGCCACCGGCATTCCCGCGGCCGTGGGCGCGCTCCTCGCCCTGGCCCATCCGGTCACCATCCTCGCCGCCTTTACCGCGGCGCCACTCACCACCCTGTCGCCGGTGATCGGCGTCGGCCATGTCACCGCCCTCGTCCAGGTCATGATGCAGCCGCCCCGGGTTCACGAGTTCGAGACCGTGCTCGCCGACATGCTGCGCATCCCTAAATGGTGGGGCAACAAGCTGCTCCGCGTCTTCCTCGCCTTCATGCTGCCGAGTGTGGGCGGCGCCATCGGCCTGTGGATCGGCGGCATTGAAATCATTTCCAACCTGACAAAACCATAATCTATGAAAAAAAAGCCCCTTTCCAGTAAACAGATCCGCTACCTGCGCGGCCTCGGCCATCACCTGGAGCCGCTGGCCATGATCGGTCAGCACGGCCTGACCGCCGAGGCGGTGGAGGCGGTTCAGGCGGTGTTGACCGCCCATGAGCTGGTCAAGGTCAAGATCCAGAACACCGCCACCCTGGAGCGCCACGAGGCGGCCACCGCCCTGGCAACCAAAACCGGCGCCGCCCTCGTCCAGGTCATCGGCCGCAGCGTCCTGCTCTACAAGGCCAACAAGGACATCCGCCAGGACAAACGCATCGTCCTGCCGTAAGGCGCCCGCCATGACCTCGCCCCGCACAAAACTGGAAACCCTGCTGACGGGCGGCGAGCTGCTCCTCATGCCCTGCTGCTATGACGCCCTCTCCGCCCTGCTCGTCGAACAGGCCGGTTTTCCCCTCACCTTCATGAGCGGCTTTGCCGTCAGCGCCGCCCGCCTCGGCCTGCCGGACACCGGCCTCATCTCCTACGGCGAGATGGTTGACCAGGGCCGCGCCATCTGCGAACGGGTCAAGATCCCGGTTATCGGCGACGCCGACACCGGCTACGGCAACGCGGTCAACGTCAAGCGCACCATCCGCGGTTACGCGGCCGCCGGTTTTGCCTGCGCCATGATCGAGGATCAGCTCATGCCGAAACGGTGCGGCCACACCAGCGGCAAGCTGGTGGTGGAGCGCGGCGAGGCCCTGGGCCGCATCCGGGCCGCGGTGGATGCCAGGGAAGAAGGGGCGGACATCCTCGTCATGGCCCGCACCGACGCCCGCGCCACCCACGGCATGGAAGAGGCCCTTGCACGCTGCCGCGCCTTTGTCGATCTCGGCGCGGACATCGTCTTTCTCGAAGCGCCCGAATCGGAGGCGGAGATGGAACGCTTCTGCCGGGAGATTGCCGGCCCGAAGATGGCCAACATGCTTCAGCACGGCAAAACGCCGCTGCTGCCGCCCGACCGGCTCGCAGCCATGGGCTACACCATCGCCGCCTACCCGCTCACTCTGCTCAGTTCGGCGGTTTCCGCCATCCAGGAGGCCCTTGTCGCCCTGGGCCGGGGCAGCTACCCGCAACACCTCGACTTTGCCGGCCTGCGCCGGCTGGTCGGTTTTCCCGACTACGACGAAGAGGCGCACCGTTATGCCGACTGACCCCCTGCCCCTGCTGCTGCTCACCAACGACGACGGCGTCCATGCCCCGGGTCTGCGCCTGTTACGCGACGGCATGCGGGATCGCTTCCGACCGGTCATCGTTGCCCCGGACCGCGACAACAGCGCAGTCAGCCACTCCCTTTCCCTGCAGCGGCCGCTGATGGTCAAGGAGGTGGCGGAGAACATCTTTGCGGTGAACGGCACCCCGGCCGACTGCATCACCCTGGCCCTGGAAAAGATCCTGCCCCGCCGGCCCCAGCTCATCATCTCCGGCATCAACGAGGGGGCGAACCTCGGCCACGACATCAGCTATTCCGGCACCGTATCGGCGGCCAAGGAGGGGACGATCCGCGGGGTGCCCTCCTTGGCCCTCTCCCTCTGCGGCGAGCCTCCCTATCATTTCAGCACCGCGCTCAGCTGCGCCCGGCGACTGGCGAAACTGATCCTCGCCCACGGCCTGCCCGACGACTGCTATCTCAACGTCAATGTCCCCAATCTGGCCATGGAAGAGATCAGCGGCATCACCATCACCCGCCAGGGACGACGGATGTACGAAAACGCGGTGCAGGAGCTGACCGACCCGTGGGGCCGCCCCTGTTTCTGGATCGGCGGCGGCAGCCCCTCCCGGGAACGGGGACCGGGCACCGATTCCTACGAGACCGAACGCCGCGCCGTCTCCGTCACCCCCATTCACCTCGACCTCACCAACTACGACGCCCTGGCCGCCCTGCAGGAATCCTGGACGGACAGGCTGGCCACCGACTGAAAAAACAGGATCAGGGCGGTTCCGCGCCGCCTCAGGGAACAGTGGCGGCCGCCGGCCGCCGGATTTGCAGGATGACGGTCGCGGCGCCGATACAAAGCACCGCACCGATCAGGCAGGCAGCCGCGTAGAGGGAGGGGTTGATGGTCGGCAGCCCTGCCTGGCCGCCCTCGGCCATTGCCGGCAGATTAGCGGTGATCAGCCAGGCGGCGCGCAGGAAGAGAAGAAGCAGGACAAGCAGCCAGAGGGCAAGGGCAATAACGGCCGCCAGCGGCCGCGACGGCGACAGAACAAAGGAGCGAAGCTGATAGCGGATCAGCGCAGGGGACGGCCGCTCGCCTTCCTGGTCGAGCAACTGCCGGAGCAGGGCCTGCTGGCTTACCGCCTGCTGGATGACCAGAGCGCATTTGACGACCAGGGCGACGAGCAGAAAGGGAAAGAGGGTGATGAGATCGGTCATCCGCAGCGGCAGCGGCCCGAAGGGGGACTCGATGGCCTTGAGCCGCTCGCCGAGCAGGGCGATCTGGGCCCGGGCAGCGGCGATCGCCTTCTTCAGGGCGGCGAGCTTTTCCTCCTGGCTGTGCCGCTCGCGGCTGGTCGCAGCCAGCAATTCGCCGACCTTGTCGGCCACCGGGACAAAGGCCGCCTCCAGGGCGCTGCGCAGTTCGGCGGCCACGTCCATTTTGCCGCCGCTGCCGCCATAGGAGTGCCAGAAGTGCGGATCAATGGCGTCGATGGTTTCCTTGACCGTGTCGGTCGCCGTCCGGCAGATCTCTTCCAGCGCCCGGGCATTGCCCTTCTCCCCCTGATCGAGCAGCGCCACCGGCTTGACCACCCTCTCCTCCAGCTCCGCCAGCAACCCGGCAAACCATCTCTCGATATACCAGCTCACCGCCCCCTCGAAGTCCGTGATCCCGGCAGGCACGGCGATCATGTCCGGCAATGCTTCCTGCTGCATATACTGATTAAACTGCTGGATGGGCGGCATGCCGTCGGCAAGCTGCCCGCCTCGCCCCGGTCGGCGCCGGTCGAGGCTGGCGGCGATTTCCGGCAGGGCGCTGCGGAGCTGGTCCGGGAACTGCTGAAGGGTGTCGCGTATTTCCCGGAGGGCGTCAGCAACGGACTGGTGCGCGGCCCGGATTTTTTCCTCTTCCGCCAGCAGGGCGGCGATTGACTGTTCCATGGCGGGCAGGGCAGCGTGCAGAGACTGCTCCTGCTTTTTATAGAGGAAATAGGGCTCGATGACGTAACAATGGACGGCCAGGGCAAACAGGAGACCGATCAGAAACAGGCGGTTGATCTCCCGCACGCTGGCTCGATACTCACTGTGAACAAGATCCGCGGCCGCCATCCGCTCTCCTCTGCGTGCTCTTCCATTATTCTTTTTGCCGCATCGACACCTTACGGCCGGATTGCGACGCTGACCATCCTGCCGCTTTCCCGGTCCCGGCACCGCACCTCGGCCCGCACCGAGCCGGCGGGAATCGGCGCGGCCAGCTCCACCGTGATGCGCAGGGTGCCGGGCTGCACCCCGGCAATGAGCCATTTGGCCTTGCCGTTGTCAAATTTCATCGCCGGCGGCGCGGAGGTCACCATCGTCGCCTCGGCCGGGAAAAACTGATGGACGATGAGATTGCCGGCGGCCCGGCTTTTCACGTCGAGTTCGAGAATGACGCTGGTGCCGCCGGCGGCAAGATAGCGGCCGCTGACCAGATCCTCGGCCCGGGCCGGCGCGGCGGCCCAAACAACAACAAGAAAAAAGGCAAGCAGCCGGAGCAGCGCCAGGGCGGCCCGGCGGCCGTCACGGTCATCCCGGCCGGTTGCGGCGCATTGTTCTCTTTGCATCGGGTTTCTCCTTCCTCTTCCGGATGCCGGAGGCGTTTCAGGGGAAAACATCAAATTTTTTCCGCTCACTGTTCCACTCATACCCGGAGCCCAACCAGATCTCCTCCACCTGGTCGATATTGATCTCCAGCCCTTTCAGCCCGTTGAAGACATCATAGACGGTCAGAATCTCCTCGTCGCTGATCCGGCCGTCGGCATCGGCATCGGCCCAGTGATGGCCGGTGAGCGCGCAGGTGGTGCCGCCGCCGACCGGCCCGGGCTGGCCGGCCCCTTTCGGCACGGCCACCGTGCCGTCAAAGCTGACCGGTCCGGCGGCGGCCGGGATCTTCACCGTATAGGCAAAGAGCTGGCTGCCGTCGATCTTGAGCAGCCATTTCACCTCGCCGCTCTTCTCGTCATAGGCGGATGGCGCGGGCACGGCGGAAAGCAGTTTGGCGCCGACAGGCAGTTTTTCCTTGATAATGAGGGAAACCGGGGCAACGGCGGAGCTGGTGACACTGATCGCCACCGGAAAGGGTTGGCCGGCAACGGCCTGGACGGGCAGGCGGCGGACCGCGGAGACGACCGGCTGTTCCGGGGCCGGATAGAGCCGCCAGAGCAGCACAAAGAGGACGACCAGGCCGACCAGGGCAAAAAGCAGGGCCGGGGGAAAGCGTTTTGTTGGCGGGGCGGGAGACACGGTGGGCAACGGGGTCGGGGCGGGGTTCGGCGGGGAAAAAGCGGTCCCGGCAACGGGAAGCTCAGCCTCATCCGGCGCCGTCTCCGGCCCATCGGGCTCCTCGTCTTCGAGGATCATCGCCAGCTCCACCTCGAGGGTCTCGGCCAGTTTCAGGCCGTTTTCCTTTTTGATGGTCGGGTAGCGCTTGTTCTCCCAGCGGGAAATGGTGTCGGTGGTGACCCCGACCGAGGTGGCGAGAAAAAGCTGGGTCAGCCCCTTGGTTTCGCGCAGGGTCCGCACCTTCATGCCGTCGATGCGGACCATCGGCACACCACCGCTGAATTTCGTCGTCTCCATTGCCGTGCTTCCTGTTCTCGTCCTGTTCATTTGAAAGTCGCATCATAAACAATTCCCCGCGGTCCGACACCGGATTTCTTGCCGTTTTCCTGATTTTTTCACCGATTTCGCCTCGACATCAGCCCTCATCGCCCTGCACCGTCTCCTTTTCGCAACATCCTGATATTACGACCATGTCGGCCAGACATCGGCCCCTGTTTGCCCTGATGTGCCCCGATGTCCGCTGTTTTTTGCCGCTCACCTGCCGTAAAGTCTGGACAAAAGGGGAGCAGAGCGGACCCGGCCTCGCCGGACCGGTATTCATCACCATCCGAACCATAAGGAGGAAATCCATGAAACACATCACCCCCCGTCGGCAAAGATCGTTGGCCCAAATCACCAGCCTGGCCGCAGCCGGGGCCCTGTTCCTGGCCCTGCCCGGCGCCGCCACCGCCGGCGAACAGCAGCGTGTGGCCGACACGCTGCCCATCAATATCCAGCAGACCTGCCCGACCATCGCCGGCCTGGCCGCGGACAGCAAAGAGGTCAGGGAATTTTCCCATGCCCTCCATGCGGAGAAATATCTGCTGGAGAAAAGCGCCTTTTCCGCCATCCCCTACAGCGACGACTTCACCTGCGCCGCCTGCCATCTCGGCGCCAAAACGGCTGCCGACATCACCGGCACGGACAAATGCGAACGGCTGGCCGAGTCACTGGCCACCGGCGGCGGCGCAGCGGAGTACAAAAAACAGATGCACGCCATCTGCATGGACTGCCACAAAAACATGGCCAAGGCCAACGAGGCGACCGGCCCGGTCAAATGCGGCGATTGCCACGGCAAATAAGCAAGCGGACAGCACCAGGACGGGCAGCCGCACCGGCATGGCCGGTCCGCGGCACCCCATGAACCGGCGGCGTTCCGGCCCGGAGCCGGCGTCGCACCACAGACAAGGAGACATATCATGAAAACGGCAACAACATTTTTTCTGGCACTGGCACTGGCACTGGCCTCAACGACCGCCCTGCACGCGGCGAGCGGCAAATGCACGGTCATTGCGGTGGAAGGCACCAGGGTTATTCTCGACTGCGGCGATCAGGCCGCCGAATTTCCGGTGGGCAGTGCAGTGAAGATCAAGAGCGAGAAGGGCAAGGCAATCGAGGGTTGTTAGTCCGGCATGAGCGCCGCTGCTTCCCTTTCTGAAGCAGCGGCGCTCATGGGGGGCCGGGCGGGCGGCCGGGAGCGGACGGATCGTCCGCCTCCCGGTCTGCCTTGTTCTGATTGGGGTCGGGCGGCGGGCAATCCGCTCCGGCCGGCGCCGGCACGGAAACGGTCATGAGAAAACCGCAGGACCGGCAGCGAAACCGCCCGGTGCCGGGCTCGCCCTGTTCAGGGGGAAAGGAATAACGCTTGCCGCATTCCTCACAAAAGACAAGCATGATGATGATCTCACAAAAAGTCAATTTTGGGGATGGCTAAGCAAAAGTCACCATCACGCAGACCAGAGACTCCGACTCATCATTCCCGGCGCTGTTGCAGAAACTCCGCCCGCAACTTTTCCACCTCGCGGCGGACGATGGCGGTCACCGCCGCCTCCATGTCAGCGGAGAGCACCGCCGCCGCCTCGACCGGAGGGGCGACCGCGGCGCCCGGCTCCGCCTGAGCCATGGCCGCGCATACCCCTTCATGCCAGGCAACATAATCGGCAATTGCCTCCAGATGGGCGACAAGCAGCGTCGTGCCCTGCTTCATGGTAAAGAGGGCGTGGTTGAGCCGGTCATAGGTCTTCTGCAGCAGCCGGCAGGACTCTTCCCGCTTCACCGTCGGCAGCCGCTGGAGATGGCGGCCGAGCGCGGCGATCAGTTCAAGAAAGAGATGGACCGAAAGGTGCTCGGGAAAGCGCCGGCGCAGATCAGCCGCTTCGGCGACCAGGTCGTTTAAGGCCTCGTCGCTGACCCGGTGGGTGATCTGGAGAATGATGCGCCCCAGTTTGTCGGCCCGCACCTCCTCTTCCTCGGCCGCGGTCATGACCGGCACTTCCGCGCCGGCCAGGCCGGCGACCTCCTCTTTCCGTGCCGGGGCGATCTGGCCGATGTCGACCTCCACCACCTCTTCTTCCTCAACCACCGGGACGGGAGCGACTGGGGCGGCCGCCTGTCGTTCGGCGGCAGCGGTTGTCTCGTCGGCAAAGAACTCGTCAAGCAGACTGTCCGCCTCCGGGAAGATCTCGTCATCGACCCGGTCGAGGCGGATTTCCTTGGCATCCGGCCCCTGGCCGACAGACGGCATCGGCGGCATGGCCGGCGGCGTGGGCGGCCGTTCCGGCTCCACCATGCCCTGGAACAGGGTATTGAAGGCGCCGGCCACCGCCGTATCCTCTTTCTGGTCCATCAGGTCGCGCATGGTGGAGCCGCCGCCACCGGGCGGTTCAGCCCCGGCCGCCACCGGAGACGACGGCGGCGCAACAGGGCGCGACGGCGGTGCGGGTTGGGGGGCGCGGGGTTTGGCCAGCTCCACCTTGAGGGCATTGTATTTTTCCACTTCGGTCCGCACCAGGGCAACCTTCTCCGCCTCGCTCAAGTCACCGGCCACCACCTGCTCCAGGGTGGCGAAAACGGAATGGAGGAGTTTGATCGCATCCTGGTGGGCCCGCTCCCTGGCCTTCTTGATATACTGGCCCAGGGTGGCGATGATCTGCAGGCAGACGAGGCGGGGCTTGCGGCCGGCCCACTCTGTCTGCAGCGGCGTGATCGCCCGGGCCAGGTTATCCATGGCCGCGTCGGAAATCTCCCATTCGATCGCCAGAATGGCGGCCTTCAGCTCCTTGATGGTCTCTGCTGCGCCGTCCGTCATTGTCATCTCCTATTGCAGCTCCTTGCGGAAGGAAATCAGGGTCATGGAAATAATTTTCTTCAGCGTGTCCACCACGTTCTCGCCGGTGACCGCACTGGCCACGAAGGAGGGCACCTTCAGCTCGCGGTTGAGATCCTGCTCTATCTCCTCGACGGTGAGGAGCGGCACCTGGCCCTTGAGGTCGATCTTGTTGTACTGAAGCACCAGCGGGATCTTGAAGGCATCCTTGTTGTGGCTGAGCAGGTTTTCCTTCATCTGTTCGAGCGACTTGATATTGCTGTCGCGCCGCTCCTGCTGGAGGTCAGCGACAAAGACGATGCCGTCCACCCCTTTGAGGACGAGTTTGCGGGTGGCGTTGTACTTGACCTGCCCCGGCACGGTGTAGAGCTGGATCTTGATGTCGAAACCGTGAATCTGGCCGATGTCCACCGGCAGAAAATCGAAAAACAGGGTGCGGTCGCCGTGGGTCTTGATGCTGACCATCTCGGTCTTGATCCGCTGCTTGTACTTCTTGTTGATATAGTCGAGGTTGGTGGTCTTGCCGCCCCGGCCCGGACCGTAGTAGACGATCTTGATCTGCACCTCTTTCTTCTTGACGTTGATGAATCCCACGGCGTCCCTCTCCTGCTTATTTTTCCCAGATTAATCGTATCTTGTCGATGACATCCGTTGTCTTCAGCCGCAGGAAACCGAGCGAGACATCCTGGCCGAAGATGCAGATGAGGAGGATCTCCTCGTTGACCTTGCTGAAATGGATACTCTCCTTCTCGCCCCGATGAAAGTGGAGGGAAAACTGCTGCTCCCCCACCAGCTTGGCCATGGCGTCCACGGCAGCGAAATTGCCGGCAGCCAGGGCGGCGAACGAGGTGACGTCATAGCTCGTCTGGCCGTCGTTGAGTTCGGCGATGGTGTTGCCCGCTGTATCGATGAGAATGGCGCAGTGCACGCCGATGGCTATCAGATCTTCCTTGAGGATCGTTTCAATCCGTTCAAGCTGTTTTTCCGAGATATTATACATGGAATCCGTCCTTCTCCGCTGGTCCGCCGTTGTTTCCTCCACCTTCTTTTTTCTATCATGCACAAAGAGAAGGAAAAATGTCGAGCAGAATTTATGCCCCGGACCGGACCGCCGGGAAAATGCATGCACTCCTCGGGGCAAAGGACGTCGACTTGGGCTGCCCTGCACCAGCATATCGTTACATCCGGCTGCGGTCCTGTCGGTTTCGTTATCCATTCCACCCTGCCCCGTCCTGACAGGGTGCGCCGGCAACAAAGCCATTTTCACCGGTCGCTGCCGGGCCTGCGGCTCACCTCGTTTGTCACCGCGCTCCGTGACGTTTTGCTGTCACAGACGCGGACGGCAGCGCCCGACCATGTGCGGACGTCCACAAAATCGCCCCAGCCAATTAGTTGGAATCATGAGACTATCTTCGGGAACCAGGCCGAACCATCAACCCTGGCACCCCTTTTGCTCAGTTCATTGCCTGATCCGGTCGCGGGCAGAGAGCGCTTGCAGGTGATGCATGTAGTTGATGAACACCGGAGAGACCGCCGCAACCGCCGACGAGCGCAACAGAGCAAATCCTGAAAAGAACAAGGAGGAAGAGCATGGCCGTTTTAACCTATCCCGGTGTCTATGTGGAGGAGATCTCCAGCGGCGTCAAGCCCATCGAGGCGGCCGGCACATCCACGGCGGCATTTTTCGGCGTCGCCGAGCGCGGCCCCATCGGCGCTCTGAAAAAAATCTTCAACTTCACCGAATTCCAGACCATCTACGGCGGTTTTCTCAGCAGCTCCTTTCTTGCCCACGCCGTCTTCCAGTTCTTCAACAACGGCGGCAGCCAGTGCTATGTCGGCCGGGTCGCGACCGGGGCGGAAACCGCGGCAGTCACCGTGCTCGACCGCGGTACCAGCGCCCAGAACAGCATGACCATCTCGGCCTGCTCCCCCGGCGCCTGGGGTAACCGGCTGATGGTCATTGTTGACAGCAGCCGGGCCGACGACCCGGCCAACGACTTCAACCTCGCGGTCTACCAGGACAACCCGAAGGCGGACGAAGCGCCGCTGCTGGTCGAGGCCTTCGAGAACCTCTCCATGAACCCGGCCTCCCCCGAGTACGTCGAGACCGTGATTAACAGCGCCTCGCGCACCATCCGCGTCGCCGTCAACACCGCCAACAGCAACCAGATCGCCGGCTACAGCCAAAGCGGCGCCCTCACTCCGGGCGGCGACCTGCTTGCGGCAAACCAGCGTCTCTTCCGAATCAATATCAACAACGACGGCTTTCGCACCGTGGATCTGACCGCGGCCCTGGACGGGGCCGACCTCAGCGATCTCGATGTCATCCGCGGGGCGATCCAGTCCACCATCCGGGCCATGACGCCGCTGCGCGAATCGACGCCGGCCGATGCCTACACGGTTGTCGTCACCATCGAGGGCGGCACCATGCTGCGCATTGCCTCCGGCAACAGCAGCGCCGCCGCCAAGGTGGAAATCGTCCCGGCCCCCGATCCCCTCACCAACGCCGCCGCGGCCCTGCGGCTCGGCCGCCGCAACGGCGGCACCGAGGTTTACGGCGCCGCCGCCATGCGGCCGCAAAACACCCCGGCCGACGATTTCTACTACCTGGGCGACGACACGGTGAGCGGCGCGGTCAGCGCGGTGACCCCGGGCAGCGACGGCACCCTGCCGCTGTCCGACAGCGATTACACCGCAGCCCTGACCCTGCTCGACACCATCCGCGACGTCAGCCTGGTCGCCGTGCCGGGCATCGGCTCGCCGGCAGTGGCTGATGCCGGCATGAACTACTGCGCCAACCGGCCGCTGGCAGACTGCTTCTTCATCGCCGACATGGCCCGCAGCGATACCTCCCTGGAGGACGCCACCCAGTACCGTGACGCCATCAACACCCCCAACTCATACG
>CAZUZJ010000054.1:0-12173 GCA_964624225.1 uncultured Desulfobulbia bacterium
AGTAGTGGTGGTGGTAGGGCTCGAAGCCGATGACCGCCAGCGGCCGGTGATGGGCCATGCGGAACATGTAGTAGCCGTTGTTGCAGCCGATGTCGGCGATGACCTTGCCGGTCAGCTCCGGCAGGGCCGGCAGCAGCCGGTCCCACTTGCGGAAGCTCTGCCACTCCGCGTCGATGTCGATGCCGAAGATGGAAAACGGCCCCTTGCGCCAGGGCATGAAGCCACGCAGCACCGCCCGCACCCGCTCCTGTTCCTCCGCGCTGATATCTCCCCTTGCCCCGATCCGCACCGTGTCCCCGGCCAGATCAAGGGATGAGGCGCGTAGCTCGCGCACCGATTCCCAGGCCCGGCGGTAGCTGAGAAAGCCTTTTTTGTCGCTGCCCAGCCGTTTTTCATTGGCCAGCCGCCGGGCGAGAATCGCCGGCCGGCAGACGGCTGGCACCAGGTGGAGATAATCGTGGTCACAAGGCATGGTCACGCTTTGCGGGCGAGATAGGCGGCGAAATTGAACCACTGGAAAAAGGGCTCGACATGGAAAAAGCCGGCCTCGCGCAGCAGGTCGACGTTTTCGGCGGTGGAAAAGGGAATGAGGACGTTTTCCAGGGCTTCGCGCTTGCGGGCGATCTCGGTTTCCGTATAACCCTGGCCCTTCTTGAAGTCGTGATAGAGGGCGATGAAGGCGCGGTTCAAAAGTGGATCGTGGCAGATGGTCTTTTCGGTAACGAGCAGGAGACCGCCGCTCGGCAGGGCGTCGTGCAGACGGATGAGGAATTTTTTTCTGACAATGGGCCGGATGAACTGCAGGGTGTAATTGAGCAGAAAGGCGCGGCAGGACGGCAGGGGAATGTCGGCGATGTCGCCGTGGAGAAAGCGCACCCGCTCGGTGTGGGCGAGCATTCGCGCTTTGAGTCGCGCCTTGTCGAGCATCGGTTCGGAGCTGTCGATGCCGATGAAGTCGAGGTCGAGGTGGGCAAGCAGCCGGGAGAGTTCGAGCAGGGTGGTGCCGGTGGAACAGCCGAGGTCGCAGATCGTCTCGCCCTGGCCGACAAAGCGGCCGAGCAGGGCGGCCATCATCTCGATGACCTGCCGGTAGCAGGGCACCGAGCGTTGCAGCATGTCGTCGAAGACATCGGCCACTCCGGCGTTGAAGGTGAAATCGGCGGCTGGCGGATTCTGCTGGTACAGGGTGTCTTTTGTCATGGGCAGCTCATCTGGTCTCTCACGAAAAGAGAACAGTATGCCATAAACGCCGGCATTGCACCCGAAATTTCTATACAGCGGCGGGCCTTTTTTGCTATGATTTTTTTATGAAGAGGGTGGCGCCGATGATAGGACGGTCCGGTTTCGACCCGGGTTCCGGCGGCAATAGGGGTGTAGAGGAAGCAGCAAAAAAAATGAGGAGGAACGATCATGACGGAGATTGCCAAGATTCTCGTGCCAGTGGATTTTTCAGCCAACACCGAAAAACTGCTCGATTTTGCCGCGTTTTTTGCGAAAAAATTCGGGGCAACCCTTTCCCTGCTCAATGTGGTGGAAAACCCGGCCGCCTATGAGGGGTATTTTGTCGCCAAGATCGAGGAGGATATCCGGGCCGCCATGGCCCAGAAGATGACCGCCCTGCTGGAAAAGTATCCGGGCAGCAGCGGCGAGGTGCTGATCGGCGACACGGTCGACACCATCACCACCCTGGCGCGCAGATACGATCTCGTCATCATCGGTACCCACGGCTACCGCGGTCTGGAGAAGATCGTCATGGGCAGCGTCGCCGAGCGGGTGGTGAAAAATGCGTCCTGTCCGGTACTGGTCTTTAATCCCTACAAGTAACCAGCGATGCTGCTGAGACCGTCACGCCCCTGCCGTGCGCAGGGGCGTTGGTGTTTGTGAATGGTTATTTCCGCTCAAACAGCCGGCATTCCATGCCTGAGCTTTCATAGACGACCAGGGCCGGATTCTTTTTCGATTTGAAGCCCATCGCCTTGCAGCCGTATGGGTGGGAGGCCTGATAGGTGATGTAGAAGTGGCGGCAGGCAAAGCAGTTCGGCCGCTCTTTCTCAGGCTGGGAATGGGTCATGGCCGGGTTGCCTGCTGCCGGTGCACGGTTTTTTCCAGGCCGCGCAGCAGGACAAAACGACCGAGCGGCACCACCGTGCAGGGAAAACTCGCGACAAAGAGCGGGTTGTCGCAGAGGCCGCCGGAGAGATAGAGCAGGGGGGGAGAGCCGGCAAAGCGGTAGGCGTTGATGGCGATGCCCTTGACAAAACGGGCCACCGCCTCGGCCTCGGAGATGCCCGAGGTAACGGCGTCGAAGATATGGCTCATGCCGAGTACCCCGCAGGTGACGGAAAAGGTGGTTTCCGGCACGGCCAGACTGGCGTAATCGAGATTGTAGTAGCGGGCCAGCAGTTCGATGGTGAATCCCATGGAGGCGCCGCACTCGCTGTTCCAGCCCATGTCGTGCAGCTTGCCGTTGCGGTAGCTGACGAACTTGATGTCGCGGCTGCCGCAGTCGAGCAGGACATAGTCGGCCGCGCCGATCAGCTCCTCGCCGCCCCGGGCCAGGGCGGTCAGTTCGTTGACATAGCGGTCGCTGAACCGTTTGCCGTTATGGCCGGTGGCAAGATCGACCCGCAAGGCGCGGGGCAGATCCTTGGTGGCGAGCAGGGTCGGGGTGGCGCCCGGCCTGCCGAGATCGAGAAACTTGCAGTAGGAGGTGCCGAAATCGGCGAGCATCATGGCGCCACTCCGGACAGTTCGAGAAAGGCCTGCACTTTGGCCCGGGTGCTGCTGCTGCAGGTGACATCGACATCGAGGCAGAGCGCCCGCGGGTGGCGGGAGGCGAGGAGCTTGGCCAGGGCGGTTTTGGCGCAGAAGGACTGGGCGAAAAAGACGGTGGGCACCTCCGGGTTACAGAGGGTTTCGAGGCCAATGTCAGCCGGGGTCTTGTTTTCCATGCAGCGGGTCCAGCCGTAGATGTGGGTGGTGTCCGGAAAGAGGGAGAGCAGGGAAAAATCCCGGGGCGGCACTCCCCAGAAACCGGCGGTGGGCCGGCAGGGCGGATAGCGCCAGACGTCGTAGGGGCTGCTCTGCTGGACGCCGGCGGTGATCTTTTCAAATTTTTCGACAAGATCCATGCGGGTGGTGCAGAGGGGATGACCAAAGGGCTCGCTGTCCTCGTTGCGGGTGGCAATCACCGGGATGGGCAGCATGGCGGCGAGTACCTGGGCGGTGTGCAGGGCGCAGTCGCATTTGCCCGGTCCGACGTCGATGAAAATCAGGTGAAGCGGCAGATGGAGGGCGTTCAGCACCACGGTGCGGAGGATGGCGCAGTAAACCCGCGGCAGGTGGGGTGCGGTGAGCTCCATGTCGGCCCGCACCTGCGGCTCGTCGAGGTCGTAAATCCGGGCCTCATGGTCGTTGAGTCTGCGAATGATTGCCAGCGGCGGCACCCCGACAATGCCGACCCGGGCGCCGCGTTGTAACGGAAAATCAATGTCCGCCTTTTTGTGCAGGTCGATCCGGTTCATGGCTATCTGCGGTTGGCCCGCCAAAGGAGAAGAAACCCGGTTGCCGACAGCACGAGATGAATCGACCAGGAGGCGGCGACCGGATGGAGGCGACCGGCCTGGCTCAAGGCCTGACCGGCGTTCCAGGCGGCCCAGGCGAAAAAGGCGAGAACGCAGCTCGCCGGCACGGTCATGGCGAGATCGCGGCTCCACTGGCGCTGCATGGCGTGGAGCAGGGGCAGGGCCAGCATCAGCAGCGGGATGCCGAGAAAGATGAAGGAGAGGCGCCGGTTGAGGTCGATCAGCCCCTGCTGCATGCCCTTGTCGAGATCGGCCCGCGCCTTGTTCGCCAGTTCGAGGAGGGAGAGTTCCGCGGTCCGGTAGGCCGGAATGAAGAACTGTTCCGGCCGGTCGGGCAGATCAAAGGCGCGGTGGCTGAAGACCTCGATGTCATAGCCGCCGTCCGGCCGTGGTCTCTTGAGCTGGCCGTTGGCAAATCGCCAGCCCGCTGTCTCGTCCCATGCTGCCACCTCGGCGGTGAGAAAGAGGCGAATATTGCGGCGCGTCTCGTCCCATTCCGTATAGGTGAAGTGGGAGAACCGAAAGAGGTGCGGATCGGGTCGTTTCAGGGCATAAATCCCCCGCTCGCCCCGGTGAAAGATGCGGCCCTTGCGGACAATGCCCTTGGCCACCTGCTGGTTGACCTCCTGGTACCAGATCTCGTTCATGCGGCTGTTGCTCACCGGCAGCACCATCTGCGCCACGATCAGCGACAGCAGGGTGAAGAGCAGCGAGGCGACCAGCACCGGCAGGACGATGCGGGCGAGCGAGATGCCGCCGGCATTGAGGGACATCAGTTCCCGGCTCTTTTGCAAGAGGCCCAAGGTGACGACGCCGGCGAGGAGAATGCAGACCGGCGCCATCTGGTCGTAGATCAGCGGGATTTTCAGCAGCAGATAGGTAAAGGCCAGGGAAATGGGCTTGCCTGCCTCGGTGAAGTTGTCGATCCGCTCAAAGAAATCGACCAGCAGGTAGATGGCCACCAGGGAGACGAGCACCAGCAGCAGGTTCATGAAAAACTGCCTGATGATGTAGCGGTCGAGCAGGGTCATGACGCATCCCTTTTACCCGGTCGGGGCAGGCGGCTCTGCAGCCCCTCGATGGCGGCAAGCAGCAGGTCGATGATGTTGAGGGTGCTTTCCCGGCCGGCAAAGCGGAGGATGTAGAGGGTGAGAGCGGCGAAGACAAGGTTGGGACTCCACATGGCAAGCCAGACCGGCAGCGGGGTCGCCTGGCTGATGTTCTTGGCCAGGGTAAGGACGACGTAGTAACTGATGAAGATGAGCAGCCCCAAGGGGACACCGATGGAGCGCTGTCCCGGTCGGGTCCGGATGGCCAGCGGCAGACCGAGGATGGTGAGGATGAAACAGCCGCCGGCCAGCACCAGGCGGAGATGATATTCGATCTGCATGTCAACCGCATCCGGCGATCGTCGGTCATGGGCGGCGACAAAGCGGCGGAGTTCGCCTTGTGTCATCTCGTTCTTGCTGAGATTTTTCGCCTCACCCGCGCCGATGGCATCTGCCCCTTGCAGGGGGATGTGGAGGGCGTAGGAGTCAAAGGAGACGGTTTCACTGGCGCTTTTCCGGGCCGCATGCATGGAGCCCCGTTCCAGGCGGAGACTGACCACCATCTCCCTGGTGTCGGCCGTGAGCTGGGCGGATTCGGCAATGATGGTGACCGGATTGTCACCATCGCGGATGTCGGCGACGTAGATGCCCTGCCAGGCGCCGGTGGTGTCGTCTTCGTCGTCGATGTAAACGACAACGCCAGGCAGCCCTTCACTGAAATGCTTTTCCTGCAGACTGCGATCGATCTTTTCCTTGGCCAGCCGGAAAAAGAGCTGCTTTGTCGCCGCGGTGCCGATCGGGATCAGGGTGGTGGAAAAGTAGCCGGTCAGCAGTGAGGTCGCCCCGGCAAAGACAATGACTGCCGGCAGCAGGCGGTTTAAACCGATACCGGCGGCCTTAAGAGCGATCAGCTCGTTGTCGTTGCCCATCCGGGTAAAGCAGAGGATGACTCCCAGCATGCTGGCCATGGGAATGGCGAAGAGAAAGAGATGCGGCACCATGAAGGCGCAGAGCCGCAGAAAATCGGCCGGGCCGATGCCGAAGTTGATGATGAAGTCAAAAAGGGGGATGAGCCGGCCGAGAAAAAGGATGGCGGTCAGGATGAGGAGGCTCGCGAAAAACGGCGCCAGGGTCTCGGTGATGAGATATGTGGAAAGCAGCAGCGGCACTTTTCCCTCTGGATCGGCTCGGAGCAAGCTACACCGGCCGGATTTCTGTCATAATTTGTCGGAATCGTAAAAAACCACGATTCCGACTGGCTGTGTTTTGTAACTCGTTGTTTTCACTTTCCCGCCTGCCACGGTTTGCGGGTTTTTACGGGACCATCATAAATTCGTTGAGCCGCTGGCAATGCGGTGGTAAAAACTACTCTTTTTAGCATATTTGCCTTGATCCCGACATCATTTTTCTGGAAAGCAGCCATGCCCCCCTTTGTCTCCACCTGTGCCGTTCATGCCAATCCGCCCAGCCTGCACGACAATACCGGCGACATCGACCGCCTGCGCCGCGCCCTGCACCAGGCCGGCCGGCCTGATGTCAGGGTGCCGCGCGCCCGGCTCGCTGATCTTGCCGCCGCCTTCCGGGCCAGCAATTTTCAGGGTGCGGCCCTGCTCGCCGATCTGTCCGGCGGGCCGCAGCTCCTTGATTTTCTGCCGGAGGAACCGGCCGTGCTGGCGGCCATGGCCCTTGACCTCGGCACCACCCACCTGGAGGCAAGCCTGCTCAATCTGGTCGACGGCAGGGTGCTGGCCCGGGCCAACCGGGAAAACAGCCAGATCGCCTGCGGTGCCGACATCCTCAGTCGCATCCATTTCGCCGCCAGAAACGATGGCCTGCACATTCTCCACGAGACAATCATCAGGGCGATCAATCTGCTGGCCGAGGAACTGGCCGACCAGGCCGGGCTGGCCGCCGCCGCCATCCGCGCCCTGGCGGTGAGCGGCAACACCACCATGGTCCACCTGCTGCTGAAGCTCGATCCCTTTCATCTCATCCGCGAGCCGTATATCCCCCTTGTCAACCGGATCGACCCCTTCGCTGCCGGCGAGATCGGCCTCGCCCTGGATCCGGCTGCGCCGGTCTGGGTCATGCCGAGTGTCGGCAGCTATTTCGGCGGCGACCTCATCTCCGGTATCCTGGCCAGCGGCCTCGATGGCAGCGACGAGACCGCCATGCTGATCGATGTCGGCACCAACGCCGAGGTGGTGGTCGGCAACCGGGACTGGCTCATTGCCTGCGCCGGGGCGGCCGGACCGGCCCTGGAGGGCGGAGTGGCGCGGATGGGGATGCGGGCCGGGCCAGGGGCCATCGAGCATGTGACCATCGATCCGGCCACCCTGGCCCTCGACTATCGCACCATTGCCGGCGGAGCGCCCCGTGGCATCTGCGGCTCCGGCATCATCGATCTGGTGGCCGCCATGTATCTGGCCCGCATCATCGACATCCGCGGCAAGTTCCGGCAACAGCGCTGCCCGCAGCGCTTTGTCGCCACCCCTGCCGGCCCGGCCTTTGTCGTTGTCCCGGCCGTGGAGGCGGCCGCAGGGGAAGCAGTGGTGCTCGGCCAGGTGGACATCGACGCGGTGATGCGCTCCAAGGCGGCGATGTATGCCATCCTTACCACCCTGATGGGGCAGGTGGGGCTTGGTTTTGCCGACCTGCACCGTATTTATGTCGCCGGCGCCTTCGGCCGGCATATCGCTCCCCGCCAGGCCATCACCCTGGGCATGCTGCCCGATCTGCCGCTGGACGTTTTTTGTCCCATCGGTAACAGCTCGCTGGCCGGCGCGGAACTGGTGCTGCGCGAGCAGGAGGCCCGGCAACGCTGCCATGCGGTGGTGAGCCGGATCACCTACCTTGAACTCAATGTCAACCAGGAATTCATGCTCCGTTTTTCCGGCTCACGCTTCATTCCTCACACCGACACCTCCCTTTTCCCCTCGGTGCCGGTTTTCGACTGAGAACGGCGGAGAGCATCGGCGCCGAGCAGGACGCCGACGCCGAAGAGCGCCGAGAGCAGCGAACCGATGATGATGCCGATCTTGGTCATGTCGATCAGCTCCGCCGTCTGAAAGGAAAGGCCGGAGATAAAGATACTCATGGTAAAGCCGATGCCGCCCAGCATGCCGGCGCCAATGACGTGCAGCCAGTTCATGCCGCTGGCCAGC
The DNA here is from genome assembly GCA_964624225.1 of uncultured Desulfobulbia bacterium. GTDB lineage: Bacteria > Desulfobacterota > Desulfobulbia > Desulfobulbales > SURF-16 > DB1. Next base: position 7,798 of record CAZUZJ010000054.1, read on the forward strand.
GGCGCTTTCAGCAGTTTGGCGGCGAGAAAGGAAAAGAGGGAGATGCCGAGCGGCTTACCGATCACCAGGGCGACAATGACGCCGAGGGTGGCATGGTGCTGGATGGTGTCGGCAAAGTTCTCCGCCCGGATGGCCACCCCGGCGTTGGCCAGGGCAAAAAGCGGCACCACCAGATAGGAAATCCAGGCGCCCAGGCCGTGTTCGAGTCGCTGCAGCGGGGTTTCCGTCTTGTGACAGGCAAGCTCGATGGCCTGCACCGCGCTCAGATGATTCTGGTTCAGCAGGATGGTGTGACCGCAGTCGCCGTCCCGGCAGTCGATGCGGACGAGAAAGGAGCGGACCTGATCGACAAAGGTGCTGGTGTCATATTTGCCGCGGGCCGGGATAAAGAGGGCGACCAGGACCCCGGCGGCGGTGGCGTGGATGCCGGCGCCGAGAAAGGCCCACCAGATGCCGAGCCCGAGCAGGGCGTAGACCAGGGCATGACGGATCCACAGGAGATTGGCGACCAGCAGGCAGACGAGGAGCAGGGCGGCAAAACCGAGATAGGCCCAGTGGATGGTCGACGTATAGAAGAGGGCGATGACCAGCACGGCGCCGATGTCGTCGGCAATGGCGAGGGCCGAGAGAAAGATCTTGAGCCCATACGGCACCCGCCTGGAGAGCATGGAGACCACCGCCAGGGCAAAGGCGATGTCGGTGGCCATGGGGATGCCCCAGCCGTGGGCGGCATCGGTGTTGTGGGTGATAAGGGTATAGATCAGGGCCGGCACCAGCATGCCGCCCGCCGCCCCGGCCACCGGCAGCAGGGCGCGGCGCATGGAGGAGAGTTCGCCGATCAAAATTTCCCGCTTGATCTCCAGGCCGACGACAAAGAAGAAGAGCGCCATCAGCGCTTCGTCGATCCAGTGGAGCAGCGATTTGGCAAAGGTCGCGTCGCCTAAGGAGATGGCAAGCGGCAGATGCCAGAGATGCTGGTAGCCGGCCGGGTAGAGATTGGCCCAGAGCATGGCGGCCAGGGTGGTGTAAAAGAGGATGAAACCACTGGTGGTCAGCTTCTTGACCAGGGCCTGAAAGGGTGAGATGATCTCCTGAATGGGGGCTGTTTTGCGGAAGAATCTTTTCAGCATCACATGTCCTCTGTCGCAACGGAGCAGGGCTCGCCGCTGCACCGGTTGATTTCCAGAGTAAGGTGGGTGATTTTGTCGAACCCGGCCAGCAGCTTTTTGTAGTGGCCCGGATTGTTGGGATACCGGGTGACGATGGAGATGATGGCCGCATAGTCGGCCGGCCCCACCTTCCAGATATGGATGTCGGAGACGCGGTTGTCGCGGTCCTCCTCCAGGGTCGTGCGGATCGCCTCCCGGTAGGGGCCGCTGATGCTGCCGTCGAGCAGGATCGGCCCGGTTTCCCGGATCAGGGAGTATGACCAGCGGGTGATGACCACGGCGCCGACCACCCCCATCAGCGGGTCCATCCAGCCCCAGCCGAGGAATTTGCCGGCAATGAGCGCGGCGATGGCAAGCAGCGAGGTGAGCGCGTCGGCCAGGACATGGAAATAGGCGGCCTTCAGGTTGTGGTCATGATGGTCATGATTGTGGTCATGATCGTGGTCATGGTCGTGGTCGTGACCGTGATGGTCCTGCAGGAGCAGGGCGCTGACCAGGTTGACGGCAAGGCCGAGCACGGCCACGGCAATGGCCTCGTTAAAGGCAATGGCCTCCGGATTCCAGAAGCGGCGTATCGATTCGGCCAGCATGACCAGCGCCACCACCGCCAGGGCCACGGCGCTGGCAAAACCGCCAAGGACGCTGACCTTGCCGGTGCCGAAGGCGAATTCGGGACTTCTGGCATGGCGGCGTGCATAGCGGTAGGCAAAGATGGTGATGAGAAAGGCGGCGGCATGGGTGCCCATGTGCCAGCCGTCGGCCAGCAGCGCCATGGAGCCGAAGGCCATGCCGGCGCCGATCTCGATCAGCATGGTGATGGCGGTCAGCGCCAGCACCTGGAAGGTGCGCCTCTCCCCCTTTTCGTGAATAACGGCAAAGTCATGGTCGTGCCGCCACTCGTCCATATTGTGGATGTGCATCGTCTACTCCCGGCAGAAAACCAGTTCCGTTTCGTCGGACAAATCGGCGCGGAAACGATATCCCTCCCGGTCAAAGCCCTGCAGGTCATCGCTTTTGGTCAGCCGGTTTTTGATGACAAAATCGGCCATCAGACCGCGCGCCCGCTTGGCCGTCAGGCCGATGACCCGGTAGTCGCCGTTTTTTCTTTCCTTGAAGGTGACGGTCACCACCCGGCCCCTGATTTCTTTCGGCCGCACGGCCTTGAAGTATTCGGCCGAGGCGAGATTGATCAGCTCTGGCTGCCCGTTATCCGGCAGATCGGCGTTGAGGGCCGCGCTGATGCGCCCGCCCCAGAAGGCATAGAGATCCTTGCCCCGCTCGCTGGCGAGCCGGGTCCCCATTTCCAGGCGGTAGGGCTGGATGAGATCAAGGGGGCGCAGCACGCCGTAGAGGCCGGAGAGGATGCGCAGATGGGTCTGGGCAAAATCGAAATCCTCGTCCTCGTAATTGTCGGTGTCCATGCCGCCGTAGACGTCGCCCTTGAAGACCAGCAGGGCCTGGCCGGCGTTCTGCAGGTCAAAGGGGGTATGAAAGGCGCGGAAGCGCTGGCGATTGAGGCGAGCGAGGGCGTCGCTGATTCCCATCAGCTCCCCGAGTTCCTTTTCGTTGCAACCTTTCAGTATTTCGACCAGCAACCGGCTCTCCCCGAGCAGGGTCGGCATGGTGTAGCGGCTGTAGGCGCGACAGTTGATATCCTGGGTCTTGGCGGGTGATATGACAAGCAGCATGAGTGCTCCTTTGCATGATGATCGCGGCCGGCGGAGGGGGAACAGGGTCACTGTTCGCGCCGTTCCACCGAGGAAACGCGGCCGGCGGTGAACTCCACCCGGGCCACGGCATACTCCTGCCTGGTATCGCGGTTGATCCAGACATCCTGGTAATCGATATAGCTGCGGCCCGACCGGCCATAAACCCGCACCGGCACCGTCATCCGCTCGGTTTCGGTGTGGATCATGGTCCGGCTGTAGGTCCAGACCACGGCCTCGCCCTGCTCGGTGGCGCGGCTGTATATCTCGGCCGGGCTGCCCCAGGCCAGCCGCACCATCTCCTCGGTGAAGCCGAGCTCGATGCGGCCGGACTGGATCTTCTCCTGGATCTCCGGGCTGAAGGAGTCGAAGATCTCCTGGCTGGCCGCGATGCGGCGGTCCCGGATCTGCTGGGCAGTGGCGCAGGCGACGAGGGCAAACGCCGTTGCCGCAAGGAGGAAAAGGAGCTTGAGGTGGCTGGTCATTGACGGATCTCCCGCGCACCGGCGGCCCGGTGCCGCCGCTTTTTTGTCGTGCTCCGACACCGGGTGCCGGAAAATGTTCACGCCTTATTGTAAACACGATCGCCGCGGATAGGAAGGGGAGAAAAACGGCAAAAGGGGAAAAGAGCCGGGACGTTGCCACCCTCTCAACCAGAAACGGCGCTCACTCATTGATCCAGCCGACCGCTGGAAGCGGCGGCTGAGCTTCACTTTCGTGCAAAAAAGTTGAAATCCCCCCGCGCCAACATAAGTTGACAAAAGGCACACATGGTCCTACAATAATTTCACTATGGCATATTTTGATTGGGACAATGAAAAAAATGAGCAGCTTAGAGAAGAGAGGGGAATCTGCTTCGAGGAAATCATTCTCGCTATCGAGAAAGGAGATGTCCTCGATGTTCTTGAACACCAAAATCAAAAAAAATATGAAAACCAAAAAATATTTGTCGTCAAAGCTCATAACTACGCTTGGCTTGTTCCCTTTATCGAAAACGAAACAGAAATTTTCTTAAAAACAATCATTCCAAGCAGGAAAGCGACAAAAAAATACCTCAGAGGAGGCAAGGAAAATGATTGATTTTACTAAAGAAGAAAAAGAATTATTAGAAGCATACGAAAAAGACGAATGGAAGTCTGTCAAAGGCAAAAATAAAGAAATATCTCGCTACCAGCAAATTGCAAAAGAAACATTCAAAAAAGACAGCAGAGTCAACATCCGCATTTCCCGCAAAGACGTGCATGCCATTCAAGTAAAAGCGCTAGAGGAAGGCATTCCCTATCAAACCCTTATTTCAAGTGTTCTTCACAAATACGTAACCGGCAAACTCACTGAAAAAAAGCTCTAACGAGATGCTCCGGCTGGAAACACGGGGAGGAACGCAGGAACGGGGTCTGACCGAATTAACTCACTGATTTTATACAAATAAAACTGAAATCTGTCCTGTTTTTGAGCCTTAGAAGCCGCTTTTTTGGCTGAAAAATGAAGTTGTAACAGGCGA
>CAZUZJ010000055.1:0-12095 GCA_964624225.1 uncultured Desulfobulbia bacterium
CCGATGTTCTGCAAAAAAACGCCGATGAACAGTCCGCCCATGATGTTGATCAGCATGATGACGATGCTGGCAATGGCCTCGCCGCGGACAAATTTGCTGGCACCGTCCATGGCGCCGTAGAATTCCGATTGGCGGCTGATCTCGCTGCGTCGTTTTTTTGCCTGCTCTTCGTTGATCAGGCCGGCATTGAGGTCGGCGTCGATGGCCATCTGCTTGCCCGGCATGGCATCCAGGGTGAAGCGGGCCGCCACCTCGGCGATACGGCCGGAACCCTTGGTGATGACGATGAAGTTGATCAGCACCATGATGAGAAAGATGATGAGTCCCACCGCAAAGTTGCCGCCCACGACAAAGTTGCCGAAGGACTCGATGACCCGACCGACGGCACCCTCCCCTTCGTGGCCGTGCAGCAGAATGAGCCGGGTGGAGGCAATGTTGAGCGAAAGCCGATAGAGGGTGGTGAGCAGCAGCAGGGAGGGAAAGGCGGAGAATTCCAGCGGATCGGTGTTGTACATGGAGACGAGCAGGATCACCAGGCTCATGGTGATGCCGAGCGACAGCAGCAGATCGAGCACCAGGGTGGGCAGCGGCAGGATCATGATCATCAGGATGCCGACCACGCCCACCGCCATCATCAGGCTGGATGACTCGAGGTTTAATGCTTTTATGCCGATTCTGTCCGCTTTTTCCGCCATAACAGTGGTGAAGTGTTCCTGCTGGTATTCATTTTTTTACTTGGTTACGCGCTTTTCTTCTTCAGACCATACACATAGGCCAGTACTTCGGCAACTGCCTGGAAGAGATTTTCCGGTATCTGCTCGTTGATTTCAACATTTTTGTATAACGCCTGGGCCAGGGGTTTGTCCTCGATCACCGGGATATTGTGTTGCCGGGCGATTTCCTTGATGCGTTTGGCGATGACCCCGGCTCCTTTGGCAAGCACGGTGGGGGCGCTCATGGTGGCGCTGTCGTAAGCCAGGGCAATGGCCAGCCGGGTCGGGTTGGTGATGATGACATCCGCCTTCGGCACCTCGGTCATCATCCGCTTGCGCGCCATCTGCATCTGGATGGAACGGATGCGGCCCTTGACATGGGGGTCGCCCTCGGTCATCTTCGCCTCTTCCTTGACCTCCTGTTTGGTCATTTTCATCTTTTTCATGAACTGCCAGCGCTGAAAGGCGTAATCAAGGGCGGCCAGCACGGCGATGATGATCGCTGCCTTGAGAAAGATCCAGAAGGAAACCTCGGCGTAAAAGACAAGGATGGCAAAGGCTTCCTGGTCCATCAGCGGCAGAAAGCGGTCGATGTTTTTCATGATCTCCCGGTAGGCGACAAAGCCGACGATCACCAGTTTGGCGATGGATTTCACCGTGTTGGCCAGGGTTTGCAGGGAAAACATCCGCTGCGTTCCCTTGATCGGGTCGATTTTTTCGAGTTTCGGGGCCATCTTTTCCGTGGTGAAGAGAAAGCCTATCTGGGCATAGTTGGCGGCCAGGGCGGTGAGGAAGAGGACGGCGAGCAGCGGCGCGATGAGCAGCGCCGTCTGTTGCAGGGAGTGGATGGTGAGAAAGAGCATGTTGCCTGGCACGATGGAAATGGCGTGCAGTTGGGAGAGGTAGTGGCGCAGCAGTTCCAGCATGCCCTGCAGCAGATAGCCGCTCATCAGATAAAGGGTCAGCAGGCCGAGCAGCAGCACCGCGGCGGATGGGATCTCCATGCTTTTCACCACGTCGCCCTTTTTTCTCGCATCCTGCAGCCGGCGTGATGTTGGTTGTTCGGTTTTTTCCTGACCGCTCTGTTCTTCTGCCATCCGTTAACCTCCCAGGCCGCGGGCGAGCTGCGGCAGGATGCGTCCCAGCATGTCGAACTGCCCTATCATCAGGGGCAGGAAATAGGTCAGCGACAGGCCGACAAAGATCAGACCCACCGCGATATTAAGCGGCATACCGACAATGAGAATGGGAATCTGCGGCACGGTTTTGGCAATGATGCCCATGGCGACATGGGAGAAGAAGACGGCGGCCGAGGCCGGCGCCATGATTTTGACGGCCATGAAGAACATGCGCCCCGCCCCCTGCATCATGCCGTCCACCGTGGCCTGGCGGAGGTGGAGGGTGCCGGGCGCCACCCAGGTATAACTTTCCGTCAGGGTGCGGAAATAAAGATGATGACCGTTGACGCTCAAGAAGATGAGGATGGCGATGAGGTTCCAGAACTGGCCGGTCAGCGAGGTCTGGACGCCGTACTGGGGATCCATGACGCCGGCCATGCCCATGCCCATCTGGATATCGACCATCTGGCCGGCGATCTGGATGGCGTCAAAAACCATCCGGGCAAAAATGGCGAGAATGGCGGCAAAGAAGACCTCGCTGGTGATGAAAAGGACAAATCCCGGCACCGAACCGGGCAGTTGTCCGGCGGAAACCGGCACCACCGGCAGGAGAACAAGGGAGGTGGCAAGGGTGATGAGGATTTTCACCTGGGAGGGAACACTGCGGGAGCCGGTGACCGGCATGAGAAACAGCAGGGGGCCGACCCGGATCATGATGATGACCAAGTTCAGGAATTGATTGGCGGTCCAGGCGAGCAGCGACGGATCAACCATGATTGTCCCCCTCCTAACGGATGATATCCGGGATGCTCAGGAAAAGAGAGCTGGTGTAGTCCGTCAGCTTGATCAGCATCCAGGAGGAAAAAAAGAGCAGGGCGAGCATGACGGCGACGATTTTCGGCACAAAGGTGAGGGTCATCTCCTGGATCTGGGTGGTTGCCTGAAACAGGGCGACCAGCAGGCCAACCACCATGCCGACCAAAAGCAGCGGTGCGGACAGCAGCAGGGTGATGGTGATGGCGTTCTGGCCGAGGGTGACGGCCTCCATGGGAATCATGACAGCACTCCAAAGCTTTTTACCAGGGAGCCGACGATGAGATACCAGCCGTCGACCAGTACAAAGAGCAACAGTTTGAACGGCAGGGAGACCATGACCGGCGGCAGCATCATCATGCCCATGGAAAGCAGGACACTCGCCACCACCATGTCGATGACGAGAAAGGGCAGATAGAGGATAAAGCCGATCTGAAAGGCGGTTTTCAACTCGCTGATAACAAAGGCCGGTATCAGAATGCTGGTGGGGACCTCGTCACGGTTGTCCGGTTTCGCCAGCTTGGCGATGCCGAGAAAAAGCGCCAGATCTTTTTCGCGGGTCTGCTTGAACATGAAGGTGCGCAGCGGTTTGATCCCAGCCTCGTAGGCCTGCTGCAGGCCGATTTTTTCCTCCATATACGGTTTGACCGCCGTGTCGTTCATCTCCCGCAGCACCGGAGTCATGATGAAAAAGGTCAGGAAAAGGGAGAGGCCGATGAGAAGCTGGGCCGGCGGCATCTGCTGGGTGCCCAGCGCGGTGCGCAGAAAGGAAAAGGTCACCACCAGCCGGGTGAAACAGGTCGTCATCAGGATGATGGCCGGCGCCATCGAGAGAACGGTGAAGATCAACAGGATCTCGATGAGCGCAGCGACCTTTTTCGGGTCCTCGGTCTCGGCAAGGCCGACCTGGACGGTGGGCAGGGTGATGGCCAGGGCCTCGGTCGCCAGCAGAAAAAGGAGCAGGACAGGCAGCAAGGCGAGCAGCCGTTTCATGAGCCGCCTCCGGACAGCGCCTTGCCGAGCAGGGCGGAAAAGGAGGTGGAGGGCTGGCTTTTCTGCCCTGCGGACGGCGGGACAATGGCCTCGGAATCCAGTCGGCCGAGCAGGGTGATCTGCTGCTCGGTGACGCCCAAGGCCAGGGTCTGGTCTGCTACCCGGACCACGGCAACGAACTTTTTCGGGGCAATCATTTTTGTGTCGAGAATGGTGATGAGGCCGAGCTGGCTGCCGGCTGCCGGGGTCAGGCCGAATTTCCGCAGCAGTCGGGCAAGCAAAAGGGCAAGCCCCAGGGTCAGGAGCAGGGCGCCGAACACCTTGAGCAACAGGAACCCGAGGGTGGCGGCCTCGCTTATGCCGGTCAGCGGGGCGGCCGTCGGAGCGGGCGGGCCGTCCGCCCCGACGGCCGCGGCCGGCAACAGTCCGATGACGGCGGCATAACATACCGTCACGGCAATGCGGGCGGCCCGGTTCTGTGGAAAGCGGATGATCGTCATGGCAAGTGTGTCTGTCTTCCAGGTGCGGCGCATGGTCAGCCCATGTTCTTGATGCGGTCTGCCTGGCTTATTATTTCTGTTATGCGGACGCCGAACCGTTCGTTGACGACAATGACCTCGCCCTTGCCGAGCAGCTTTCGGTTGATATAGATCTCCACCGGTTCACCCGCAGCCTTTTCCAGCTCCACCACCGACCCTTGGGTCAGCTGCAGCATCTTGTCGATGATCATGGTGGTTCGTCCCAGCTCCACCGAGACATCAAGGGGAATGTCAAGAAGAAAATCCAGGTTGTGGGAGGCTCCTGCCGCTACTTCGCCGGCGTGCAGCTCGTCAAAGCCGGCAGGGCGGGCCCCGCCCCCGTTCTGGGAGGCCAGGGAATCCCAATCGTCGCCCGTGGCGCCGTTTTCTGCGCTTTTTTTCGGGCTTGCTTCCTCAAGGGCGCTGGCCCAGGCGTCGTCCAAAGATTCGTCAGCCATGTCTGCTCTCCATCATCACAGTGTTGTTCCTGTTTCAGATCACGCCCCAGACGCGCCGGCATCGGCCGTCATCCGTCCATGATCTGTACGTGAAATGAGCCGGTCCCGGCATGTCGGCCGCTCAGTCGCGTTCCTGCACAAATACCTTTCTTTTGATGAGAAACGCCTTGTTGCCGCGATGAATGCCGGGGGAACCCATGTATTTGCGGGTGCCGGCGACAAAGGCCGGCAGCATTTCGTCCTTGCGTTTGTCAAGCTGGATGATGTCGCCGACCTCTAGGCTCAGGATATCGCCGGCGGGAAGTTGCGTCCTCCCCAGTTCAACCTTCATTTCCAGCGGAACATTTCTGATGTTATCCGTCAGAATGCGCTTGAGGCTGATGTCTTCCTCACTCTGCTCCCGCATGAAGGTGGTCATCAGTTTCTGCTTGACCGACTCCAGGTTGGTGACCGGGATACAGGAGGTGATGCTGCCCACTGCTCGGTCCATGTCGACTTCGTAACGGTTGATGATGACCACGTCCTCGGGTTCGCAGATTTTGGCAAACTGCGGGTTGATTTCACTGCGAACGTGCTGCACCTTGATCGGCTGCAGGGAGTACCACGCCTTTTCCAGATCGGTCAGGATGAGATTGACGATGCGTTGGATCAAGCGCTGTTCGATGCCGGTGAAATCCCGGCCCTCGATGCGGACATTGCGGGTGCCGCTGCCGCCGAGAAAGCACTCGACAAAGGCGAACACCAGCTTTGGTTCGATGACGAAAAGGGCGTGGCCGCGGAAAGGGTCCATCTTGAAGATCTGCAGGCTGCTCGGCACCGGCAGGGTGCGGACAAAGGCGCCGAATCTCTCCAGCTCCATGGGCACGGCGGTAATGTCGAGGATACGGCGAAGGGCGGCGGAGATCGATGTTCTGATGGAGCGGAGGAAGACGTCGTTGATCGCCTCCATGGCAGGCATCTTGACCTGAACGATCCGCTCCTGCCGGCTGAAGTCGTAGGCGGTGTATTCAAGCGCCTCTTCGTCGATGTGTTCTTCAGGCTCTTCGATGTCGCCGCCGGCAATGCCCTTGAGAAGGGCATCAACTTCATCTTGGCTGAGGATCTGTTCCATAAAGTATCCGTTTTTGCCGGGAATCCGAGGGACCGGCGGTCGTTGATCTTACTGAACGACGAATTCGGAAAAATAGATATTTTTAATCCTGTCCGGCTTGGTCACCCGGTTGAAGCGATCGAGCAGCTCATCCCGGATGCGCAGTTTGCCTTCCGGGGTCATCACCTCTTCAAAGGAGAGACTGGTCAGCATCATGATGACGATGTCGCGGAGTTTGGGCGCCAGTTTTTTGGCCCGTTCCGCCGCCTCGACCGTTTCCACCTCCATGCTGATGGTCATTTTCAGGTAGCGGTTGCCCTTGGGGTCGGCCAGGTTGACGACAAAGGGGTCCAGGGCGACCATTTCCCCCACCGCGTTGGGCGGCGGGGCCTGGGTGGGCACCGCCTCTTGCGGGACCGGTTGCGGAGCGAAAAAGGTGATGTAGGCGAAAAAGACGCCGCCGCCCAGCACCAGAATGGCTGCCCCGAGGATGATGAACAGCATCATCCGTGATTTTTTTTTGGGTTGACCGTTGCCGTCCGCCGTCTTGGCGCCATCGTCTGCCATGGTGATGTCTCTCCTGAAAAATGTTCGGCCGTGTGTCACGGGGTGTTCACTGTATATGGCAAGTAGTATGCCATAGATGGTTGCATTCGTAAATGCCTTGATAACCCCCTGTTTTGTCAGTGAGAGTTTTTGTCGACCGCAGGCAGGCGTTCGGAGACGGGTGGCGAAAAGGTCATTTTTCTGACTGAACCGGGCCTGCGAGAGTCAGAAAAGCCAACAGGAACGGCCGGAACGGCGATGACAAAAAAAGGCTGGTGTGGTAAATCAATCTCGCATTTTTGTCGGTTTTGTACAAAACTGAAACTCAACCACGGAAACCACGGAGCCCGCCGAGATATCTGCCCGTTATTCAAAATATTTTCTCTGTGTCCTCTGGGTCCGCAGTGGTAAACAGGACTTTATAGGGGTTCATCCAAACAAGGAGAGTTGCAATGGGAAAAACCGTTACCGAAAAAATTCTTGCCAATCATCTGGTCGAAGGGGAGATGGCGCGGGGCCGGGAGATCGGCATTCGCATCGACCAGACCTTGACCCAGGACGCCACCGGCACCATGGCCTATCTGGAGTTCGAGTCCATCGGCATCCCCCGGGTACAGACCGAATGCTCCGTCTGTTATGTCGATCACAATCTGTTGCAGTCTGATTTCAAGAACGCCGACGACCACCGTTTTCTTCAGTCCATTGCCCGGAAGTACGGGCTCTATTTTTCACCACCGGGCAACGGTATCTCGCACCAGGTCAACCTCGAGCGCTTCGGCCAGCCGGGCCGTACCCTGCTCGGTTCCGACAGCCATACCCCCACCGGTGGCGGTCTGGGGATGCTGGCCATCGGCGCCGGCGGCCTCGACGTGGCGATGGCCATGGCCGGCAAGCCTTTTTATCTGGTCATGCCGAAGATTTTCGGGATCAGGCTTACCGGCAGGCTCGCACCGTGGGTGTCGGCCCGTGATGTTCTGCTGGAGTTGCTGCGGCGCCTGACCGTTAAGGGTGGCGTAGGTTCCATCATGGAGTATTTCGGACCGGGCGTGAAAGAATTGTCGGTGACGGATCGCGCCTCCATCACCAATTTCGGTGCCGAACTCGGTGCCACCACCTCGGTCTTTCCCTCTGATGAAAACACCTTGAGTTTTCTCCGCAGCCAGGGTCGGGAAGAGAGCTGGGTGGAGCTGGTGGCCGACGCCGACGCCAGGTATGACGAGGTGCTGGAGATCGACCTCGCCTCCCTGGAGCCGCTTATCGCCTGTCCGTCATCGCCGGATAACGTCGTCAAGGTCAAGGAGGTTGCCGGCCGACCGGTATCCCAGGTGCTGGTCGGTTCCTGCTCCAATTCCTCCCTGCGCGACCTGCTGGTGGTCGCCAGGACCCTGAGCGGACGTCAAGTCAGTCACGAGGTGAGCTTCGAGATCAATCCAGGCAGCCGCCAGGTGCTGGAGAATCTGGCCGCCATGGGGGAGATGCTGCCGCTTATCCATGCCGGCGCCCGCATCCATCAGGCCGGGTGTCTCGGCTGTATCGGCATGGGCCAGGCGCCAGCCACCGGCACCATCTCCCTGCGCACCTTTCCCCGTAACTTTCCGGGCCGCAGCGGCACGACCAACGATCAGGTCTATCTCTGCAGTCCCGAGGTGGCGGTGGCTGCGGCCATCACCGGCAAGATCACCGATCCCCGTGAACTCGGGGACTATCCGTCCTTTACCCTGCCGGAAAAATATCTGCCCGGCGATTCGCGCATCGAAGCGCCGCTTGCCGACGGCAGCGGGGTGGAGATCATCCGTGGTCCCAACATCGCCCCGTTTCCGACCTTTCCGCCGGTCCCGGAATCCTGGCAGGGTACCGTGCTGCTCAAGACCGGCGACAATATCACCACTGATCACATCATGCCGGCCGGGGCCCAGGTGCTGCCCCTGCGCAGCAATATTCCGGCGATCAGCGCCTTTGTCTTCAAGGCCCTGGATGAGAATTTCAGCGTTCGGGCCAGGGAGGCGGGTCACGGCCTGATCGTCGGCGGCGAGAATTACGGACAGGGGTCATCCCGCGAGCATGCGGCGCTTGCCCCCCGCTATCTCGGGGGGGAGGGGAAGATCGTCAAAAGTTTTGCCCGCATCCACAAGGCCAACCTCATCAACTTCGGCATTCTGCCGCTGACCTTTGCCGATCCGGCTGATTATGATCGCGTCGTCCAGGGTGCGACCGTGGTGATCACTGGCTTGCGCTCCTTCCTGGCCAGCGGCGCTGAGCGGCTCACTGTCGCGATCGACGGTCATCGGATCGAGGCCCTTCTTGATGTCTCGCCTCGGCACCGCCAGATCCTGCTGGCCGGCGGCCTGCTTAATTGGGCCAGGGGAAATTGAAAAAATTGTACTTTTTTGTGGCTGCCCCGGGGAAAGCGCCTTTTGGTGCGGGTTTCGGGGCGGCTCCCCTCGTGTTTTGGCTGGTTGAAAAAATTAAACTTTGCCCTAATTGGTTGTTTTTGTTGGTGATTGTATTTGGTTTCGCTGGGCCGCTCTGGGTTGTGGTTTAAAAATTTGAATTCTGCCGCGGCCAGATGTTGCCGCGGAAAGACTCTTTTCCCTTGCAGAAGAAGGAAAAACGGGGATGGATATTTTTTTTTACTTGTGGCACGCCAGTTGCTTTACAGGAAAGACAGATAACAACTCTTATCTCCTTTCTCCGGAAAAAGGCCGATCCTGTCCCCCCAGGGTTGGCCTTTTTCTTTTTTCTCTCCTCATTTTCTTTCTGGGCAGATCGCCGAGATGACCCCCGCCTCGACCCGCGTTGCCATTCAGCAGTGCCGGCGCTATGAGCGAGCGGCGATCAAGGCTCGCCTGGAAGCAATGTTGCGATCCCTGTCCTTTCATGTTGCCAGGAGCGCTACCGTGCTGCTGAAGCCCAATCTGGTCGCCGGCAGCGGCCATGGCGGCCTGGCGTGCAGCCATCCGGAATTCGTCGCCGCGGTGGCGGAGTGGTTCCTTGACCATGGCGTCCGGGTCGGGGTGGGTGATTCTCCCGCTTTCGGGCGGGCCCCGGCGGTGATGGCGGCATGCGGGATGGCGGATTGCCTCAGGGGGCTGCCGGTGCGCCAGCTCCATTTTCGTGAAGCGGAAACCGTGACGCTGGCCAGTGGGCTGCGGGTCGGTATCGCCCGAGATGCTCTGGAGTGTGACTGCCTGGTCAATCTGCCCAAGGTCAAGGCTCATTCGCAGACCCTGGTAAGCCTTGCGGTCAAAAATTGTTTCGGAACGGTCAAGGGATTGCGCAAGGCCCTGCTGCACCAGCAGCTCGGCGGTGATGAGCGCCGTTTTGCCGGAATGCTGGTTGATCTGCTCGCGGTGCTGCCCGACGGGATCAGTGTCAGCGACGGCATTGAGGCCATGGATGGCAGTGGCCCGATGGATGGAGCCCCGTTTCCCCTTGGGGTGATTGCCGGTTCGACAAATCCGGTGGCGCATGACACCGCCCTGCTTGCCATCCTCGGGATTGAGCCCGAAAAAAGCATGGTGTGGCGGGAGACCAGGCGGCAGAATCTGAATGGCTGGCGCCCGTCGGATCTCATTTTTCCATTGTTCCGGCCGGACGAGGTGGCGGTAGCGGATTTTCGGGTGCCGGACACGTTGAAACCCATTATCTTTCAGCCGCGGCAGATTATACGCAGCCTGCTCCGTCGCATCGGCAGCCAGTGGTAATTTTGGGGACGGAATCATGAACTCTTGCTGGCACGATGCACTCTTTTTTTGGGGCCGAACGGGAGACAGTGTTGGGGGAAATGTTGTTGATACGGACTGCCGTGCGACAAGGAGGGCGACGATGACAAGCATGGTGAAAACCGCGATCCTGATGGCGGCCCTGACCGCTCTTTTTCTGATCGGTGGTCAGGCCTTGGCGGGACGGAGCGGCATGACAATCGCCCTGGGAGTGGCCCTTGCCATGAATTTTTTCACCTACTGGTGCAGTGACAAAATAGCCCTTGCCATGAACCGCGCCCGGCAGGTGAGTGAGAGCGAGGCGCCGAACCTGCATCATCAGTTCGATGGCCGCAGTGATGGCTGGAGCGATCAGTTACCTGGCGAGCATGCGCGGCAGTGACAAGGAAGGCGATGGCGGGGGTGCCGGTCTGCTCAGCGGTATCGTCATGATGATTGTCGCCCCTCTTGCCGCCACTATCATTCAACTGACCATCTCGCGGAGCCGGGAGTTCCAGGCGGATTCCACCGGCGCCGCCATCTGCGGTCGACCCCCACTCGCTCGCCAATGCCCTGGCCAAGCTTGAGCAGGGCAATCGTCGGCAGCCGATGGACGTCAATCCGGCCACGGCCCAGATGTATATTGTCAATCCCCTCTCCGGCGGACAGGTCGGCGGTCTCTTTGTCACCCATCCGTCCATCCGGGAACGAATCGACCGCTTGCTGGCCGTGGCATGAAGAGAGGAGCAGGGGGCTTGTGATTGTGTCGTAGCCGGGAAACAATAAGATATCTTTACATTTTCAGGTGAAAATCGTATCATCGGGAGGTGAAAAGGGCTGTTGCCCAGGTGCTGCGGCAGGTCGTATTTTTTTTGTCACTATCGAGAAGCACCACATCTGCATTGTCGCCAGCCTGTCCGCATAGCTGGTGTATAGCGCACAGGCCTCCTTCGCGCATCTGCGACACTGCTGAATAGTTACTGTACCCGGGCGATTTGAACATTTTCTGTTCCAAGCTGGATAGTTACGTTTTTTTATGATGCGATCACAACAGAAGGAGTGAGTTCATGTATAATCTGCAGGGAAAAGTAGCACTGGTCACCGGCAGTTCACGGGGAATCGGCAGGGCGATCGCCATGCGGTTTGCCCAGAGTGGCATTCATCTGGTGGTAAACTATGTCCGCCATAAGCGGGATGCCGAAGAAACGGCACAGGAGATAGAGGCGGCCGGGGTGAAATGTCTGGTCGTCAAGGCCAATGTCGCCCAGGATGACGATGTGCTGGCCATGTTCGAGCAGATAAAAAAAGAGTTTGGCCGGCTCGATATCCTGGTCAGCAACGCCGCCTCCGGGGTGCTGAAGCCGGTGATGGAGCTCAGCACCAGACACTGGAACTGGGCGATGGATATCAATGCCCGGGCCCTCCTTGTCCTGGCCCAGCAGGCGGTGCCGCTGATGGGCAACGGCGGCCGCATTCTTGCGGTATCGAGTCTCGGCGCCGTGCGGGCGGTGGAGAATTACACGGCGGTTGGCGCCTCCAAGGCGGCGTTGGAGTCGCTGGTGCGGCATCTGGCGGTGGAACTGGGGCCCCGGGATATCACGGTCAACACCATCAGTGCCGGTGCGGTCGACACCGAGGCACTGAAGAAATTTCCAAACCGTGACCAGATTCTGGAAACCGCCCTGGATCGTACCCCACTTGGCCGGTTGACGACCCCCGAGGATGTGGCTGATCTTGCCCTGTTCCTCTGCAGCGACTATGCCAGGATGATTCATGGCCAGACCCTGGTGGTGGACGGCGGCTACGCCGTCCGGGCCTGATTCGAACCGGTGCTTTGATGATTGGGGGATTTCGCACCTGCTCTTCCCTGGTGCTGGCGTCGGCCTCGCCACGACGGATCCGCTTTCTGCGGGAACTCGGACTGGAATTTGCCGTGCTGCCGGCCATGATCGACGAAGCGGTGCAATGGGGGGAACGCCCGGAGCAGTATGCCCTCCGCCTTGCCGAAGAAAAGGCGCGGGCAATCGCCGGCGCCCATGCCGAGGCCTGCGTACTGGCTGCGGACACCATCGTTGTTCTTGACGGCGAGATTCTCGGTAAGCCGCGTGATAGTGCGGATGCGGAAAATATGCTGGCCCGGATGGG
>CAZUZJ010000056.1:0-12046 GCA_964624225.1 uncultured Desulfobulbia bacterium
GAACTATGAAAGTATTTCAATCAAGTTCCTTCGGGAAAAAAGTCAAGAAATTCAAAAAGAAAGAAAAAATAGAATTAGACAATGCGATACGAGAAATCGTTCAAAACCTTTCAATCGGTTCTGAAAAGAAAGGAGATTTGAGGGGCATTTTTATTTACAAATTCAAAATAATAAAAACGGAATTTCTTTTATCATATCGGGTTGTTGGTGATGATATCGAGTTTATAACCATCGGCTCGCATGAAAATTATTATCGAGACCTGAAATCATACTTAAAGAATAGGTAAGGGCGAACAACCGGCTTAACCTGACCGCGAGCATGCGGCGCTATCGCGTTCAACATCGTGCGCCAGGAACCCACAGGAACCCCCACAGGAACGTCAGGAACGGGGTCGGACCGAATCAACTTGCTGATTTTAGACAAATAAAACTGAAATCTGTCCGGTTTTTGAGCCTTGGAAGCCGCTTTTTTCGCTGAAAAATGGAGTCGTAACAGGCGATCATCGTGCCGAGGGCGAATAGATACTTCATTCCTGGATATGTGTGGCATATTACCCATCGGTGCCACCAGAAAAAAATTTCTGCTTCGTTTTGGGCGGGATGTGGTTGCGGCCACCATGGAGTGGCTTGGTGCCGTCGAGAAGAAACGGCCTTGCCTTCCAAGGGAGAAATCCGCGTGTTGGCCGTTCACCCTGTTTTTCTGTCGCAGGCTTCACTGTTTACATATCTGCTCCCCGGCTGGTTGAGCGCACCCTGCGGGATTTTTCCGCTCAAGGCCTGGAGAATGTTTTTCGCCGCCTCCATGGCGATTTGTCGCCGCACCGTATTGACTGCGGAACCGAGATGGGGAGTCAGGAAGGTCTGTTTCCGGTTTTCAAGCAGGTTGCGGGGAATTGCCGTCGGCCTTTCATGCCAGGCCCAGTCCTCCATGGCGAACACATCCGCGGCGTAGCCGGCCAGTCTGCCGCTTGCGAGCGCCTCTGCCACCGCTTCTTCATCCACCACCGAGCCCCGGCCGGTGTTGATGAGAAAACTTCCTTCCTTTATCAGGGAAAGCGCTTCTCGGTCGATCATCCGGTGCGTTGCCTCCGTCAATGGCAGGATGACCACGGTGAAATCGCTCTCCTCGAGCAGTGTTTCCAGGGGGGTGAAGGTCACGTTCAGTCGCTGCTCCTTGATCGGCGGGAGCTGCTGCTGATCGAAATAGACAAGGCGGGTGGCAAATCCTTGCAGGCAACGGGCCGTTGCCTGTCCCACGGCGCCCATGCCGATGATGCCGACGGTGCTGCCGGCCAGGCCGGTTCCGTAAAGATGCGGCCGCCAGCCCTGAAAGCGATCGCTGCGAATAAAACGATCTCCTTCCAGCATATGGCGCGACAACCCGATCATCAGCCCGACGGTCAGCTCGGCAGTGGGAATGGTCAGCAGGTCCGGGACATTGGTAAACCAGATGCCCCGGTCGGTGCAGGCCTGTACATCGAAATTGTCGTAGCCCTTCAGGGCGGCGCCGACTACTTCCAGTTCCGGGCAGTTGTCAAGAAAATCGCCGTCGATGCTGTCCGGCATGAAGACCATGATTCCTTTTGCATCCCTGCAGATGGCGCGGAGCTGTTCCGGCGGCCACGGCTCCGTGGACATATTGGCCACAACATCACAGGAAGAAGAAAGCAGATCAAGAACTTCCTGGTGGACATGCTGGGTAATGACAACTTTTGCTCTCATCAACTTCTCCTATTTGAAACGTTTGCGCAGATAGATGCCGATGCCGTCGACCATGGTGACCGCGGCAAGGATAACCAGCAGAAGAGCGGTTACCTCCTGGTATTGCATGAGTCGAAGGGAACCCATCAACTCGAAGCCGATGCCGCCGGCGCCCACCATGCCCATGACCGTGGAGGCCCGGAAATTGTATTCCCAGCGATAGATCGTGACGTCTGCTATTTGGGGCAGCACCTGGGGCAGCACCCCATGGGTAACGACCTGGAGCGCGGTGGCCCCGGCGGAACGCGTCGCTTCCAGGGGTTCTTCCGCCACATGCTCGATCGCCTCGGAGATGAATTTGCCGACCATGCCGATGGAATGGAGGCCCAGGGCCAGGACGCCCGGCAAGGCGCCAAAACCCACGGCCGCCACGAAGAGGATTCCCAAAATCAGTTCCGGCACCGACCGCAGCCCGTTGAGGATGGCGCGGGCCATCTGGTAGACGACCGGATGGGGTGTGGTATTGCGTGCGGCAAGCAACCCGAGCGGCACCGAGAAAAAAACCGCGATGGCTGTTCCGGCGATGCTCATTGCCAGAGTGTCGAGCAGGGGTTTGAGCCAGGTTCTGGCCGCGCTGAAATCGGGCGGCATCCCTTCTGCCATCAGGCTGACAATGGAGGGAACGCCCTCGTAGAGACGCTGGGGGTTGAAAAGCCCTGTGTAGATGGAGAACCCGCAGATCACCGCGAGAATGCCCGCGCACAGCGCTAACGTCTTCCGCCACTGGCGTTGCTGCTCAACCAGAATGTCTGAGTATGCTTGCCGCATGCCTTTTCCCCTCTTTACATTTTAGCCAGGTCGAGATTGAGGATCTTGGCCAGATCCCGCACCACATCGTAGTCAGCGTCGGTCATGGTCGTGAAACCCTCAGCCTTGAAAGGCTTGAGCACTTCGGCATCCTTGGCCTGATAAAAGACAGACTTGATTTTTTCCTTCAACTCGGGCTTCAGGTCCGAGCGCATGGTCCACGGGTATTCGGGAAATGGTTTTGAGTAGGCCAGAGGCTTTACCTTGGTCAGATCGATAACTCCCTTGGCGACCAGCGATTCAAAAATCGGCCGGCTGAG
This sequence comes from uncultured Desulfobulbia bacterium, assembly GCA_964624225.1. Lineage (GTDB taxonomy): Bacteria > Desulfobacterota > Desulfobulbia > Desulfobulbales > SURF-16 > DB1. The sequence continues at coordinate 2,829 of CAZUZJ010000056.1, forward strand.
TCCGCCTGCCTGGGCCTTGCCATTCTGGACCGAAAGAGCGACAGCGTCATGTGCCCCTAAAAAGTGCTCCGTGTACTCTTTGCCGGAGGTAAGGCCCTGTTCCAGCAGCATGGATTTGGGAATCAGGTGGCTGGAGGTGGAGGCCTGGTCGCCATACGCCATATTCTTCCCCTTGATATCGGCAAGGCTGTGGATGCCCAAGCCGATATTGCCGATCACCACCGCCTGATAGGTGGCGCTGCCCTTTTTGCTCATGGCGGCAAAGGCTTCGATGTTGCTTTTGGATTTTGCCAGCACATAGGAAAGCGGCCCGAAATAGGCCACATCGATCCTGCCATGACGCATGGCCTCGATCATTGACGAGTAGTCGGTGGTGACCACCAGCTCGATTTTCTTGTCCAGGCTTTTTTCCAGATAGTTTTTTAAGGGTTCGTTGTTTTTAATTACGGTGGAGGCACTTTCGTCGGGCAACAGCGCGACCTTGAGCACGTCGGGGTCAGGGTTGGCGGCGTAGCTAAAGCTGGTTGTCAGCAAGGAGAGCAATAGGGCGGCAAGGATGATAAAATTTTTTTTCATGATAGTTTTCCTCAATCTGGTGAAGGATGTGTGTTGGCCGAATAACAATCAGGCTTCGGCAAGGGGTTGCACGGACTGCCAGGACGGAAGAGGGGAAAGGGGCTGGACCGCTTGGGGGTGGGGCTTGTGGTAAATAGTTTCAAGGATCTCGGGGGTCAAGGCTTGGCTGTCGCCGTCAAACACCACTTCGCCGTTGGCAAGACCGATGACTCGATCCGCATAGGTTTTGGCCAATTCCACTTGATGCAGGCTCACAATCGCGGTTAAGCCGTCTTCCTTGCAAATCGAATAGAGAAGGGAGAGCACCTGTGCCGAGGTGGCAGGGTCAAGGCTGGCCACGGGTTCATCCGCCAGGATGATGGAAGGCTGCTGAGCCAGGCCTCGGGCAATCCCTACCCGTTGCTGCTGGCCGCCGCTCAGATTATCGACCCGTTCTGTGGCTTTGTGCAGAAGGTCGACTCTGTCAAGGGATTCCAGGGCGATCAGATGATCCTGCTGGGGCAGCGGTAAAAGTGTGCGCAGGGCGCTGTAGTTACCGATTCTGCCGATCAGGACGTTATCGAGCGCACTGTAGCGATCAATGAGTTGATGCTGCTGAAAAATCATGGCGGTCCGACGGCGATGGCTTCGCAGAACCCGGTTGCCGTTCACGAGTCCGAGACCTTCCACGCTGACCCTGCCGCTCGAGGGGGTGTTGAGGAAATTGATACAGCGCAACAAGGTGGACTTGCCCGCTCCCGAGGGGCCGAGCAGGACGGTGAAGCTTCCTTTTTCAAAACAGAGGCTGGTCGGCTTTAATGCCACGAACCCATTCGGATATCCCTTGCTTACTTGATCCAATGTGATCATTTTGTTCTCCTAGTGATGGGACCTTTGCACAATGCATCACACCGGTGAAAACAGGTGTTGATTTCTTTTGAAAATGCCCGAAATTATTAGATAAAGAATGGATGGATAATTTCGTATGCTTTCCTTGGAATTCTTTTGATTCTCTTGCCTTCGGCCCGTGAATTCGCGAATTCCCGCAAAGGAAACGGAATCTGATGGAAATTTCAGCGCATCCGGTAGCGATCCCTTCTGGCCTCGTCGTTGTTGAAGTCTGTCTGTTCAGGCTGGCGCGGATCCGGCATTTTCTGTATTTTTTCGGCGTTTGTCATAATGTTGCCGGTTGCATCCTCATGTCCGGGTTCACAGTGGATTTGTCTTTCTTGCATACATTGTCTCCATTAGCTTGTGGGATCATTTTCGAGGAACCATTCCAGATTTTTGCCGTATGTTACCCTTTGAAAATTTTTGTTTGGTTAGTAATTGATAAAAAATACATTTTTCTGCAGGTGAAAGCAGAGGAGAGGTCTTTGTCTTCAGGGAGAGTGATGCTTTCCTTGGATGGGGTCTGGCCGCGATAAGTGTTGTAAAATAAAAGAAATGAGCACTGAAAAAATGACTGTCTTTCGACCAGTAATGACGATTTTGACAACAAAAACAAGAATATGGAGAATTTTTCAGGAAATATGGCCCGGGCAAAGCGGCATTGTCTTCCCGAACAAGTATGGCATCTTATCCATCGATGCCACAAAATGAGGAAAACAGTGACCCCTGAAGCAGAATGATAAGGATACTGAGCCATTATTCATCGAAATAATGTATTATTTCAGTTGATTATAGTTTTGCATATGTGGTAGAGAAAAAAAATATGAATTGAATTGTTGCCACGCGGTGGTCGCACCGGCGAGCTCCACAGCGATCATTTTTCATGAATCTTAATAGTTACAAGGAGGTGGGCAGACAAAAAAAACCAAACCGCCACAGGAAACTGACAAGTTGCATCAAGGTTGAGTGCAAAAAGTGCTTTTGTCTCATCATTACAACCCGGCAAAATCTGTTTGTAATGCCTGAAACCAGGTGGAGATAAAATTAAGGTGACATCTGTTCACTTACAACACCCATCAAGGAAGAGAAATAAATGAAAAAAATATCGCAAAAATTTTCAGCCGATGACGAAACGACAGAAACCAAACAAGAAACCATACTTTCCCGACGCAGTTTCCTGAACACTGCCGGGGTGGCTACAATCGGAAGTTTAGTGGTTGCCGCGGGTGGAAGTCTGCTTGCCGAACGGGAAGCAAAAGCGTCATCCGCGCCTGATGCGCCGCCCCTGCCCTGGAAATACACCAAACTCGACCCAATGGAGGCAGGGAAAAGAGGATATAAGAATTATCTTGAAAAAGGCGGCTGAGGCGCAGGCGCATGGCTGGGGGTCCTCAGCCTTTTGAAAGAAAAAGTAGGTTATCCTTACACAACTCTTTCCGACGGCATGTTTCACCACGCGGCCGGCGGTTATGCCGGACAGGGAACCCTCTGCGGTTCACTGGGCGCTTGCGCGGCAATCATCAATCTGGTGGCCATGGATGAAAATAAAACGCACAATGTCATGATCGCCGACCTGATTAACTGGTATGCGTCATTTAACCACCCCACCGATGAGTTCGACAGTGTTGTCAAATTCCCGAACCAGAAACGTGTGGTTCCAGGTTCACCGCTTTGTCATATCTCGGTATCAACCTGGACCATGGCGAACGATACGGATATATCGAGTTATGAAAGAAAAGACCGGTGCGCCAAAGTGGCAGGAAAAGTCGCCATGCAAACCGTCATGATGTTAAATGATTATGTTGACGGAAAATTCAAGCCCGTGGCTCCACCTGTCTCCGAAGCGACGGCCTCTTGCCTCGAATGTCATGGGCCCGAGGGAGATAACAACCAGCAGGGGCAGATGACCTGTGGTTTGTGCCATACCCACAAGCCTGACCACGCTGATTCAAAGTAACGGAAAAGAGCATCGTCTCTTGCTGCAACCGGTGTGTTTTTAGGTTACATGAGCAGAGATCAGAGCAGGATTTCTTGTCTTCACAGGCCAGAGACGACGAGCCGCGCCGCGCCGAGCCGTGCCCGAATACCGGGCGGCCGGGCGGCCGGCCCCGGGTGCTGATGTATAGTAATGTGGGGTCAGGTCTTGATGTATAGTAGTAATGTGGGGTCAGGTCTTTAAAAATTATAATATCCAACGGGTGCGTTCGCGGCAGACAGTGAGTTGGTGATTTGGTCTGGTTGGTCTGGTTGGTTTAATTGGTCTGGTTGGTCGGGGCTGGGCGATTGGTTGGGTGTCGCGCTCGCTGGGCGGGCCCGTGCGGAAGGAGGCCGTACCTGACAGCACTCACTTCTCTCCGTGGGCTTCGGCGTGTAATTTCAAGTCCAGGGCTTCAATGACCTTGAGAATGATGTCAAAGGCCGGAATGCGTTTGCCGGAAATAGAAACAGGATCAGGTCGTCTTTGTGCCTCATTTCTTTCCAGGTCAGGCATCCCTTTGAACAATATTTTCTTGGCAGTCAATCGACATCTCACACGGCGCCGGTAGTGCCGTTGGCACGATAGCGTTGTCTCTCTCCAGCTGATCGGTTGTCGGTCATTCCATTACGAGAAAGTGGAAAAAGATGATCGGAGACGAGGGGACTGTCTTTTCCCCTCAATCTCGTCATTTTCCACTCAGGTCCCGGTCGAGCCATGCTATCATAAAATGACATCAACCGATTTGTCGAGAGAGTCGCAGGCAAGGCCATCATCACAATGTCATCCCAGACGAATTCTTCCCATCATTTGCTGCCGCGGATCAAGATCGGATGGTTGCCGGTCCTGATCACCATCCTGCTGTGCATGCTGGTGGGGATGCTGTGGTGGACCCTCGATCAGCGCGAGCTGATCACCTTGCGAAACAAGACAAATGCCGAGGCCAGATATCTCGTCGGGCACATCGATGCCGATCTTCTCAGCCGGATCGCCGCTCTGCAACGCATGGCCGAGCGCTGGCAGGTGAGGGGAGGAATGCCGAAAGAGGAGTTTGTCAGCGATGCCGCCAGTTATGTGGCCGATCTGCCCGGCTTTCAGGCCCTGGCGTGGGCAGATCGAAATTTCATTGTCCAGTGGGTGGTTCCTCTGGCAGGCAATGAACATGTGCAGGGGCTCAATCTCGCCTTTGAATCCCATCGCCGAGAGGCCCTGGAAAGGGCCATACGGACCGGATCTCCGATCATCACCGTTCCGGTCGATCTGGTCAAGGGTGCCGGCAAGGGCTGTCTGGCCGCTGTGCCTATCCATGTCGAGAATGAATTTGCCGGCTTTATCCTCGCGGTGTGGCGTCTTCAGACCTGGATGGAGCATGTGATCCATATCAGCGAATTGACCCACTCCCTGGCCGACTTCCGTATCACCGTTTTCATGGATGACATCCGCGCCTTTGAACAGAAGGGGTGGAGTGATCTCCGGGACACAGGGTTGGACGGAGTGGCCAGTTCCACCGTCATGGGGCATCAGTTTGTTGTTCATCTGCGCCCGGACCATGACTACATCGGACAGGAAAAAACGGCCCTGCCGCGGGTGGTGGCCCTCTGTGGAGGAGTGCTGGCGCTCCTGGTCGGCTTTATTATTCATCTTCTGCAGAAGATAATCGTGGAATCACGGGAAACCAGGGCTGCCAGGGCTGCTCTCGAACTTGAGGTCCGCGAGCGCCAAAAGACCGAGGCAGAGCTCCATCAGGTATTGTCGCGGCTGGAGATGGCGACCCAGGCAGGCGGCATCGGGGTATGGGCCTGGGAGGTGGCGACCGGTGTCCTGACCTGGAACCAGCGCATGTGTGATCTCCATGGCATCCCAACCGATGCCCTTCTTACCATGGAGTCCTGGCACAAGGTGCTGCATCCGGCCGATCTGCCGGCCATCAAAACCTTGCTGGAAAACGCTTTGGCCGGGCGGGCGGTGTTTGCAACCGAGTTCCGCATCATTCACTCTTCCGGGATGGTTCATTATCTGGCTGCCGCTGCGCGGGTGGAGCGGGATGAGGAAGGTGCGGCCAGGCGGATGAACGGCATCTGCTGGGATCTCACCAAACGGAAAGAGGCAGAGGAGGCCCTGAAACAGCGGGAGGAGCAGGTGCGGTTGCTGCTTAATTCCACCGGCGAGGCGATCTACGGCATCGATCTTCATGGCAACTGCACCTTTGCCAATCCTGCCTGCCTGCGCATGCTCGGCTACGCGGAGCATGCGCAGGTGCTGGGCCGGAACATGCATAACCTGATCCATCACTCCTATGCGGATGGTCGTCACATGGATATGCAGGAGTGTTCCATGTATCGAGCCTTTCGTGAAGGCCGGGGCATCCATCGGGACGATGAGGTGCTCTGGCGGGCCGATGGCAGCAGTTTCCCGGTGGAATACTGGTCGTATCCCCAGGTTGTCAATGGCGAGGTGACCGGTGCGGTGGTGACCTTTATCGACATCAGTGAACGCAAGCGGACCGATGCCTTGCTTGCCACCGAACGACAGCGGCTTGCCTATATCCTGGAAGGAACCAACATCGGCACCTGGGAGTGGAATGTCCAGACCGGTGCAACCGTGTTCAACGAGCGGTGGGCGGAGATTATCGGTTACACCCTTGCCGAGCTTGCCCCCCTTTCCATCGAAACCTGGATGCGGTTTGCCCATCCCGATGATCTTGCCATGTCGCGTGAGCTGCTGAATCGACATTTCAACGGCGAATTGCCCTACTATGAATGCGAGGCGCGCATGCGTCACAAAAAAGGCGCATGGGTCTGGGTGCTTGATCGCGGCAAGGTGGCGACCTGGACGGCGGACGGCAAACCGTTGCTGATGTGCGGCACCCACCAGGACATCACGACCCGCAAAGAGGCGGAGGAAAAGATTCGCCATATGGCGACCCATGACGCCCTGACCGGGCTGCCGGGTCTGCGGCTGGCCAAGGATCGCCTTGCCATGGCCTTGGGCCAGGCTCGACGCAATCAGAACCTGGCCGCGGTGCTGTTCATCGACCTCGATGGCTTCAAGGCGGTCAATGATACCCTTGGTCATGAGGCAGGAGATTATGTGCTCCGGCAGGTGGCCCAACGCCTGCTGGCCTGTGTGCGGGAAACCGATACGGTGGCGCGGGTCGGGGGGGACGAGTTTCTGGTGGTCGCAGCCGGCTTGCTGGCTCCGGAAAATGCCGGGGAAATCGCGGAAAAGATACTCCGGAACGTGACCAGACCGCTAGAATGCCGTGGACAGCAGGCCCGGGTCGGCGCCAGTATCGGGATCGCCCTTTATCCTCTTCATGCCGCGGGAATGGAACAGCTTGTCAAACTGGCCGATGAGGCGATGTACAGGATCAAGAACAGCGGCAAGAACAATTTCGGCTATGCCACTCCCGCGGGAGGGGATCCGGAGATCACGGCAGGCGGGTGAAAGTTCACCGTGGTCTCCGGGAGAATATCCAGCGAAAGGATTTTTCAGCTCCGGGAGCGGTCGGCGAAGAACCGATCGAGCAGGCGGCGGAAGTTGCTCAGCGAGTTCAGGTGGCTGTAGATCCAGGCAAATTCGCCTTTTTTGAAAAAATCCATGACCTTTTCCTGGTCGAGCTCCAGCAGTTTCTGCTCGTCGATCATGTGCAGCCCGCTGAGGCGGAAGTTTTTACCGGTTTCCTTGTTGCCGAATTCCGCCTTCATTTCCTGGAGCAGGCCGCAGGCGGCCAGGCGTTTGGTGAAATCGTTGGTATGCTGCATCCTTACGTGGTAATCCTGGATGAAGTTGACCATGTTCTGCAGGAGCGGCGCCGGCGTCCTGTCCTCGTTGAAAAGGGGTTCCCCTTTGTCCGTGCCGAAACCGGCATAGGTTTCGTCGATGCAGATATTGATTTTGCTCGGGTCCTTGCTGGTGGCCGGCACGAAGGGGTAGCGCCGGACATAGGCGGGAATGTACTGAGCGGTCCACTGTCCGTTTGCGTCGACAAAAAGATTCTGGTCGTTCTGCAGGCCGAGGATGACGGTGGGGATGAATTCACCCTGATTGCTCTTGATAAAGGTGACGGGATATTCCTTCGACGCCTCGATGAATTCCACTCCGGCGACCGGAATGGAGTTGGTGCCGGCGGCAAAAGAGTAATTTGTCACCGGGGTCAGTCGGGTGTTCTGGTGTTTGGCGCTGTCGAGCCTGACTATTGTTTCGTAAAACATCATCTGTGCCATGTTGCCTCCTCGGAAAAGCGAAATACCGGGCTGAAGGTGAAGGGTAACGGGCGGCTACGGTCCGTTCCACGCATTCTCCCGCGGGATGCCGCGACAGGGAAAGGTGACGATTATACCCGTATGTCGGGCGAAGATGCCACTCTTTTCATGCAGAAGTTTCCGCGAGGCAGGCAGCCGCATCAATTGACTTGAGTTGAGGACGGAAATACCGTATTTTACATCAAGTCCATCTTTTTTTTTTGTCCCGCTGTTTGACGATGCCTTTCTGGGCCGAGGAGATTGCTACCTACCATGCGATGCGCAAGCTGTCACAATATCGTTGAAACGGAAAGGAAAATTTATTTTCGTGATGAATGCCCCCATTGCGGCGCCGATCTGCACATCTGCAAGAACTGTTTTTTTTATGACGTCACGGCGGAGAATGACTGCCGGGAACCGAGCGCCGAGCTGGTCCTTGATAAGGAAAGGGCAAATTTCTGCGAATGTTTCCGGCCGGCGGAGGATGATCAGGCCGCGGCCGGGCCGGGTGACGAGGTGAAAAAACAGCTCGAAGCCCTTTTCCGGGGCAACCGGTAAGCATCTCTTCTCATCCTGCTTCCCGAAGCGCCTCGCGCAGTGCCTCCTCGATCCGTTCCACCATGATGAAGGTCATTTCCCGGCGGACATGCTCCGGCAGGTCGGCAAGATCCTTTTCGTTTTCCCGGGGCAGGATGATGCGAAAGATCTTGGCCCGTCGGGCGGCCAGCACCTTTTCCTTGATGCCGCCCACCGCCCGGGTCGACACCCCGCTGTAGAGCGAGGCCAGGGCAACCGCCATGGCGACGCCGGCGGACGGTCCGTCCTTCGGAATAGCGCCGGCCGGGACATGGAGGTGAACCGAACCCCGTATTGTCTGCCCGCCGAGTGCTTCGCTGCGGGACAGCACACAGCTGTTGGCCGCCACCGCCGATTCCTTCATCACCTCGCCGAGATGGCCGGTCAGGGTAAATTTTTCGCCTTCCGGCAGTTTGATCGCCTCGATGTAAAGCACCTCGCCGCCCGCGTCCGTCCAGGCCAGACCGGCGGCAACCCCGGCCGGCAGGTGCTGGCGCATCTTTTCCAGAAAAAACCGTTCGGGCCCGAGCATGGCCGGCAGATCATCGGACGTCACCCGGAACGGTCCTTCGTGGTCCTCGGCAAAGTGGATCGCCGCCTTGCGGGCCAACCGGCCCAGCATTCTTTCCAGCTCCCGGACCCCGGCCTCGCGGGTGTAACGCTGGATCACCGCCAGCAGGGTGTCGTCCGGCACCAGGAACTGCTCTTCCTTGAGACCCGCCTCCCTGCGCTGGCGGGGAAAAAGAAAGCGGCGGGCAATCTCCATCTTTTCCTCGTCACTGTAGCCGGAGAGACGCAGGGTTTCCATGCGGTCGAGGAGCGGCTTGGGGACCGTGTCCAGGGAATTGGCGGTGGTGATGAAAAAAACCCGGGAAAGATCAAAGGGCAGATCGAGATAGTTGTCACGGAAGGTGCTGTTCTGAGCCGGATCAAGGATCTCCATCAGGGCGGCGGCCGGGTCGCCCCGGAAATCACGG
>CAZUZJ010000057.1:0-11965 GCA_964624225.1 uncultured Desulfobulbia bacterium
CCTCCTTCTGGTCCGGACTGGATCGCCGGGCGGTGGCCTGCTTCGAGGATTACTGGGAACACATGATTACCACCGAGACGGCGCGGGCCGCCAAATACGGCCTCCGCCACTACACCATGCTGAGCCTCAACCCCAAGGAGGCGCGCAACGCCATTGCCCATCAGGTGCTGGACAGCATGGAGAAATTCCTCGACCGGGACAACGTGGTCGGCATCGGCGAGATCGGATTTGATCTTATTGCCGGGCAGGAAGAGGAGATTTTCCGCCGCCAGCTGCGCATGGGCAATGAGCGCAAGATGCCGATCTGCATCCACTCCCCCCACCACAACAAGCTGAAAGGGATCGAGCGGATCATCGAGATCATCGAGGACGAGGGGGTGGCCCAGGAACGGATCGTCATTGATCACAACACCGAGGAGACCATCGAGCTTTCCCGGCAGACCCGCTGCTGGCTCGGCATGACCGTCTACTATGTCACCAAACTGAGCGCCGAACGGGCGGTGAACATCATCGGCCGCTACGGCGCGGACCGGATGATTGTCAACGGCTCCGCCGACTGGGGCTACTCCGATCCCCTGGCGGTGCCCAAGGTGGCCATGTTGATGCGCAAAAGCGGCGATTTCTCCGAGGCGACCATCAAACAGATCGTCTTTGATAACCCGTATCAGTTTTTGCGCCATTCCCCCCGCTTCGATCTGCCGGCCTAGGGAGTGAACGGGACATGAAACTCGCCTTCAGCGCCAACGCCTTCCGCCGCCACACCCTGGCCGAGACCATCGCGGTGCTGGCCGATCTCGGCTACGCCGGCATTGAGATCATGGCCGACATCCCCCATGCCTATCCGCCGCAGCTGACGAGTCGCGATGTCGATGCCATCGCCGCCCTGCTGGCACGGCACCGGCTGGCGGTGGCCAACATCAACGCCTTTATGCTCTGGGCGGTGGGTGATACCTGGCACCCCTCCTGGATCGAGGCCGATGAAGAGGCGCGCCGTATCCGCATCGAGCACACAAGAAACTGCATTCGGCTGGCCGCCGATCTGGGGGCGGCCACCATTTCCACCGAACCGGGCGGGCCGCTCAATGGCATGGAGCGCGGCGCCGCCCTGGAGCTGTTCCGCCAGGGGCTCGACCAGGTCGCGGCTGAAGCGGCCCGGGCCGGGGTGCGGGTACTGATCGAGCCGGAACCGGACCTGCTCATCGAGACCAGCGACCAGTTTGTCGAGTTTTTCCGGCAGCTCGACCCGGCCGTCTTCGGGCTCAACTTCGACATCGGCCATTTCTACTGTGTCGGCGAGGACCCGGCGCTCCTCGTCAGCCGGCTCGCCTCCGCTGCCCGCCATTACCACCTGGAGGACATTGCCGCCTCCCGCAAACATCATCATCTCATGCCGGGGGAGGGCGCCATTGATCTGACCGCCGTGCTGCGGGCGATAACGGCGAGCGGCTACGACGGCTTTGTCACGGTTGAGCTCTATCCCTACGAGGATCGGCCGGCGGAGACGGCGGCGCACTCGCTCGCCGTCCTTCATCGTCTGCTCGGCGAGGGAGCGGGCGCATAAGCCATGGGCTACAAAGTGGCAAGGCGGGTAAAGGCCTGCCTGCAACTCATGCGGCTGCCCAATATCTTTACCGCCATTGCCGATATTGTCGCCGGCTACCTCATGGTCCGTGGTTTTGCCGTGGACTGGTTTGAGCTGGCTGGACTGGTGGTCGCCACCACCGGCATCTACGGCGCCGGCTGTGTGCTGAATGACTGCTGCGACCTGGAGATCGATCGCCGGGAACGCCCGCACCGGCCTCTGCCGGCCGGGCTGGTAAGTCCACGGGCCGCCTTGGCTCTCGCCATTTTTATGTTTGCCATGGGCCTGGCCGGCGCCGCCCTGGCCGGGCCGCGCTCGTTCGTCATCGCCATCGGCATCATCCTGCTGGTCATTGTCTATGATACCGGCGCCAAGCAGCACGACGTCGCCGGGCCGCTGGTCATGGGCGGCTGCCGGGCCGGCAATCTGCTGCTCGGCATGAGCCCGCACCTGCCTGTGGCGTTGCCCCTGTTTTTTCCCCTGGTCAACTTCGTCTACATCGCGCTGGTCACCCGGTTGAGCGGCCGGGAAATCAGCGGCGTGGTCGGCGGTCGGGCCGGCGCGGCCCTGATCGGCATCGCCGCCATTGTTCTGCTCGGTGTCATCCTGGTCGGTGGCGGCGCCATCCAGCCCGCGGCCCTCGTCTATCTGGCCATGCTGGTTGTTCTCACTCTGCCCGCACTGGCCCGGGCCATTCGGGAGCAGACGCCGGCGGCGGTGCAGGAAGCGGTTGGGGCGCTGATTCTGGCCCTGCCCTTTCTCGACGCGGCCTATGCCGCCGCCGTCCAGGGGCTGATGGCCGGCCTTGTCGTCATCTGCTGCCTGGCGCCGGCTCTGCTCGTCAAGCGGCTCTTTTATGTGACATAGCGACGATTGCCGGCAATGCCCCAACCGCTGCGCTGGCAAAATTGATGAAATCGTAAAAAAGGGGAATAAACCACAGAGTACACGGAGATAAATGACTGTAATTCAAGATTTTTTCTCTGCTTGCTCTGTGCTCTTCGTGGGAAGAAAAGACTTTATACAGGTTCATCAAAATAAGGAGAGATTGCGATGAGCGGGAGGAGAGTGGTTGTTCTCGATGTGGTCGGCCTGCGGCCCGAACATCTTACCGACGAGGCCAGGGCGCCCCATCTTGCCGCCTTGGCCGCCAGGGGGCGCCTGCACCGGATCAAACCGGTTTTCCCGGCCGTCACCCTGCCGGTGCAGGCCTCGCTGACCAGCGGGGTGCCGCCACGGCAGCACGGCGTGGTCGCCAACGGCTTCTACAGCCGCGATTTTTTCAGCGTTGCCTTCTGGGAGCAGCCGGCGAGCCTGGTCCAGCACGAGCGGATCTGGGAGGCTCTGCAACGGCGCAACCCTGGGTTCACCACGGCCCTGCTTTTTATGCAGAACAGCCTCTACGCCGACTGCGCCTGCGTTCTCACCCCGCGGCCCATGCACACCGACGAGGGTCTGGTGCCGTGGTGCTATTCAAAGCCGGTGGGCTTTTACGAGGAACTGGCCGCCGAGCTCGGGCCCTTCCCGCTCATGCACTACTGGGGGCCGATGACCTCCATCGCCTCAAGCCGCTGGATCGCCGGAGCCGCGGTGCGGACCATGGAACGTATCCGGCCGGATCTGCTCTTTGTCTACCTGCCCCATCTCGACTACTGCTGCCAGAAGGTGGGGCCGGATCATCCCTCGGTGGCGGACGAGCTGCTCCTGGTGGACGCCGAGGTCGGCCGCATCGTCGATGGGATCGCCGATCTCGGCCTGCTGGAGGAAACGGTCTTTGTCGTGGTTGCGGAATACGCCTTCAACCGGGTGAGCGCCGCCATTCCCCTCAACCTGATCCTGCGGGAAAACGGTCTGCTCGCCACCCGCACCATCGCCGGCCGTGACTATGTCGATTTCGAACTGAGCCCGGCCTTTGCCATGGTCGATCATCAGCTTGCCCATCTCTATCTGAAAAATGGACAGGAACAGGCGGTCCGGCGGGTGCTTGAGAAAATCGACGGCATCGATTTTCTCCTCGACCGGGCCGGTCAGCGCCGCTTTGCCGTCGATCACCCGAACAGCGGCGACCTTGTGGCGGTGAGCGGCCGGGACCGCTGGTTTTCCTACCCCTGGTGGGAGGAGCGGACGCGGGAGCCCGATTTTGCCGGCCATGTCGATATCCACCGCAAGCCGGGCTACGACCCGCTGGAGCTCTTCCTGGAACCGGGAACGCGGCGGATTTCCCAGGAGAGCGGCCTGATTCGCGGTTCGCACGGCTATCCGGCGCTGACGGCAGCGGACGAGGTGCCGCTGCTGGTCAGCGGCAGCGTGCCGGACAGCCTGACGGCCCTGCAAGGCGTTGATCTCTCTGTCACCGATGTGCCGGCCCTGCTTGCCGAACTGCTGGGCGGCTGACCCCCGGCAAGAGTTTTCGGTTTGACTTCCGCCGCTTTTCCGTGGGAACATGGAAGGGTACGGACCGCGTTGTTTTTCGACCCTTCTTTTGCCGAGAGAATACGACGCCATGGCCCAGTTTTTTCCCTTACTGCTCATCGGCTTGCCGGCCGTGGCGGCCGTTGCCGTTTTTTTCTGCCGCAGCCCCGGCGCGCGCGCCCTCCTGGTCGGCGCCACGGTGGCGGGGCTGGCGGTGACTGCCCTGGGCGGCCGTACCACCTTTGCCCCTGATCCCGGCTGGCGCGCCACCCTCGATCAGGCGATTGTCGCCGCCGATTTTCTCGTCCTGCTGCTGCTGTTTTTTTTCGGTTGCCGCCACCGCCACCGGCTTATCATGGTGCTGACGATCTGCCAGGCGGGGCTTCTGGCCGGGCTCGAATTTTTTGTCATCAGGCCGGAAACGCCGGCGCCGCTCTTTGTTCTCGATGCCCTCTCCCTGCTGCTGGCGCGGGTCGTCTGTCTGGTCGGGGGGGTGATCTGCCTCTTTGCCATTCCGTACATGGCGGTCCATGAACGACATCAGCGGCTCAGCCGCTCGCGGCAGCCCGTTTTTTTCGCCATCCTCCTCCTCTTTCTCAGCGCCATGAACGGCCTGGCCCTGTGCCGCGATATCCTCCATTTTTATTTTTTCTTTGAGTTGACCACCCTCTGCTCCTTTGTCCTGATCAGCCATGACCGCAGTAAGGAGGCGGTGCAGAATGGTCTCACCGCCCTGTGGATGAACAGCCTGGGCGGTCTGGTTCTGCTGCTTGCCATTTGGGGACTCTATGAGCAGCGTGAAACCACCGATATCCTGCATCTCGCCCGGGGAGCGGCGGCCGGGCAGATGAGTCTGTTGCCTCTTGCCCTGCTTTTGATCGCCGCCTTTACCAAGTCGGCCCAGCTCCCCTTCCAGCAGTGGCTGCTCGGCGCCATGGTCGCGCCGACCCCGGTCTCCGCTCTGCTCCACTCCAGCACCATGGTCAAGGCCGGGGTCTATGTCGCCCTCCGTTTTGCCCCGGCCTTGACCGACACTCCGCTCTCCCCGCTCCTCACCCTGACCGGCGGCCTGGTCTTTGTCGGGGCGGCCGGGCTGGCCCTGGGCCAGGACAACGCCAAAAAGGTGCTCGCCTGTTCAACGATCAGCAATCTCGGCCTCATCTTCGCCTGCGCCGGCATCGGCAGCCCGGCGGCGATCATTGCCGGCATGCTGCTCATCCTCTTTCACGCCGTGGCCAAGGGATTGCTGTTTTTGTGCATCGGCGCGGCGGAGCAGCAGACAGGCAGCCGGGATATCGAGGTGCTGCGCGGTCTCTATGCCTCCATGCCGCTCACCACCCTCTGCGCCCTCGTCGGCATCGTCACCCTCATCCTGCCGCCCTTCGGCATGCTGCTCGGCAAATGGCTCGTGCTCACGGCCGGGGCGGCGAGTCCTCTCTTTTTTCTGCTGGTCGGGCTGGGCAGCGCCGTCACCGCCCTCTACTGGGTGCGGCTGGGCGGCACCCTGCTCGGGGTCTCGCTTCCGCCCCGGCAATTGCGCGAGAACACCGCACCGCTCATGCTCCTGCCCCTGCTTGCCCTGGCCGCTGCCTCCCTGCTGCTTTCCCTCGCCTTTCCCTGGCTGGCGGCATCGATGGGAACGACCGATCTGCCGGCCATCCTGGTGGGCGGCAATGACCCGGCCGTCCTCCTTGCCCTGGCTGCCGTGACCATTGGCGCCGCGCTCTGGGGGCTGCGGGCGATGCGCCGGGCCCTGGCCGCCGCCGCGGCAAGTCCCTATCTGTCCGGCGCCGAGAGTCCGACCCCGGGGCATTTCATCGGCCCGGGCGGGGAGGAGGTCGCGCTCCGGGTCGGCAATTATTACCTGGCCAGTCTCTGTGGCGAGGCGCGGCTGGGCCGCTGGCTGACGATCGGCGCCCTTGCAATGATTGGTCTTCTGCTGACGGGGGATCTCTGGCGGTGAATCTCATGTCCCTCATCCTGGTTCCAGTCACCCTTGCCGCCGCGCTGCTCATCGGCGGCCTGCTCGCCGGCATCGACCGCCGGCTGACCGCCCGCCTCCAGGCCCGGCAGGGGCCGCCGCTGACCCAGCCCTGGTGGGACGTGGTCAAGCTCTTCGGCAAGCGGACCCGAGCGGTCAACCCGTGGCAGCCTTTCTGCGCCCGCATCTCCTTTGCCGCCGCGGCCACGGCGCTGGTGCTTCTCTGTTATGCCGCCAATTTGCTCCTCATCCTCTTTGTTTCGGCAACGGCCGGCGCCTTCCTGGTGTTCGGGGCGATGAGTTCGCTCTCGCCCTGGAGCCAGACCGGGGCCCAGCGCCAGCTCTGGCAGCTCTGCTGCTGCGAGGCCCTGCTCTTCTGTTTTGCCGCCGGGGTCTATCTCGTCAGTGGCGGCTTTGCGCCGGCCGCCCTTTTAGCCGAGCCGCAACCGCTCCTCCTGCGCGCCCCGCTGCTCTATGCGGCGATGCTCGTTGTCCTTGCCATCACCATGAAGAAGTCACCCTTTGATCTGGCCGCGAGCCACCATGCCCATCAGGAACTGGGGCGCGGGGTCTATAGCGAATACGGCGGCGCTGATCTCGCCTGGCTGGAAATGGCCCACTGGCTGGAGACCGTGCTCGTGCTCGCCCTCTGTGGCCTGTTCTGGGCGAGTGATCCGTTTGCCACGATTTTTCTTGCTGTTCTTTCCTTTTTTCTGGTTATTCTGCTTGATAATGTCGTCGCCCGCCTGACCTGGCGGTGGCTGGCGGGCCGGGTCATGCCGGCTGCCCTGGTTGCCGCCGGGCTGACGGTTGCCTGGCTGGCCTGGAGCGGGCCATGAAGCTGCTCGCCGCTTTGCTCGACGCGGCGCGGGGTCGGTCCCCCTGGCTGCTCCATTTCGACTGCGGCAGCTGCAACGGCTGCGACATCGAAACCCTGGCCTGCCTGACGCCGCTCTACGATGTGGAACGCTTTGGCGCGATCAACACCGGCAATCCCCGCCACGCCGATATTCTGCTCGTCACCGGCACCGTCAATTATCGGAACCGGCGGGTCCTGGAGATTCTTTACCAGCAGATGGCGGAACCGAAGGCGGTGGTGGCCATCGGCAGCTGCGGCCTGTCCGGCGGTATCTTCCGCCAGGCCCCCAATGTGGTGGGCGGGGTCGACAGGGTGATCCCGGTCGATGTCTATGTCCCCGGCTGCCCGGCCCGGCCGGAGGCGATCATCGACGGGGTGGTGGGGGCCGTGGCAAAACTGCGGGAGGGAGGATGACAGACAGGGAGCGAATGCTTGCCGCGGAAGCGGTGAGCCGGGATAATCTGCCGGCCAGGGTGGCGACCCTCAAGGAACAAGGATACCGCTTTGTCGCCATTACCTGTGTCGGGGTAAAGGAGGGCCGGGTCGAACTGCTGTATCATTTCGACCGGGACCTGCAACTGACCCATCTGCGGCTGACCGCCGCCGACCGGCCGTTGCCCAGCATCACCCCGGTTTTCGCCGCGGCCTATCTGGCGGAAAACGAGATCCAGGATCAGTTCGGGTTGACCTTTGTCGGGCTGGACCCGGACTATGGGGGCAGTCTTTATCTGGAGAAGGCGGCCGGCCCGGCCCCCTTTCGCCGCAGCCTGACGGCAGCAGGGGAGACGTAAATGGCGAAAACCGTCATGCCGTTCGGACCCCAGCATCCGGTGCTGCCCGAGCCGGTCCAGCTTAATCTGACCAGTGAGGAGGAGATAGTCACCAGCGCCACCCCGGTCTTCGGCTATGTCCACCGCGGACTGGAAAAGCTGGTGGAGGTCCGCGATATCCGCCAGATGATCCAGGTGGTGGAGCGGGTCTGCGGTATCTGCTCGATGATGCATGCCCTCGTCTACTGCCAGGCGATCGAGGAACTGCTCGGTGTCGAGGCGCCGCCGCGCGCCCGTTATCTGCGGGTGATCTGGTCCGAGTTGCACCGGCTGCACAGCCATCTCCTCTGGCTCGGCCTCTTTGCCGACGCCATGGGCTTTGAAAGCCTGTTCATGCAGATCTGGAAGGCGCGGGAGCGGATCATGGACATCAACGAGGCCACCGCCGGCAACCGGGTCATTTTGTCGGTCAATGTGCTGGGCGGAGTGCGGCGCGATCTCGACCGCGGTCAGATAGACATGGTGCGAACCGTGTTGGTCGGGCTGGAGGAGGAGATGAAAAAAATCAACCGGGTGCTGTCTGCCGACCTCACCGTGCGCCGCCGCACCAGCGGCAAGGGGGTGCTGGCGAATGGGCAGGCGCGGGAGCTCGGCTGCGTCGGCCCGGTGCTGCGGGCAAGCGGGGTGGCCCAGGATATGCGGCAGCTCGGCTACGCCGCCTATGGCGAACTTGATTTCACCCCGGTGGTGGAAGAGGAGGGCGATTGCCACGCCCGTTGCCGGGTCCGGAGCCGCGAGGTGCTGCAATCCATCGATCTCATCCGCCAGGCCTTGGGTCGGCTGCCGGCCGGCGCCCTGGCGGTCCCGGCCAGGGGCAATCCGGCCGGCGAGATGACGGTCCGGGTCGAGCAGCCGCGCGGCGAGTGTCTTTACTATATCCGGGCCGATGGGAGCAAATATCTGGAACGACTGCGCATCCGCACCCCGACCTTTGCCAACCTGCCGGCCCTGGCCCTCATGCTGCCCGGCATGGAGCTGGCCGATGTGCCGGTGGTGCTGCTTTCCATCGACCCGTGCCTCAGTTGCACGGAGCGGTGACGGCGGCTGAGGTCGGGTTGCAAAGGATTGACGCGGGCATTGCGGTGAAAAAAGGAGAGAGAGACGAGATGGTGCAGGGCAGGAGAAAAAAAGGGAAAAAAAGGCCGGGCGCCAGCATCAAGACCGGCATGTCGCCGGGAACCATGGCCTTCATCGGCGAGGAAAAGGTTGCGCGGACCCGCATCGATCTCATCCACTACAGCCCGACCTCCTTCACCGCGAACGAGGACGTCACGGTGGCGACGTGCCGGGACCAGGCGCGCGCCCCCGGCGTCACCTGGATCAATGTCAGCGGCATCCATGATCTCGGGCTGATCGAGAGCCTCGGCAAGGCCTTCGATTTCCATCCGCTGACCCTGGAGGACGTCGTCAACACGACCCAGCGTCTCAAGGTCGAGGAGTTCGCCGGGTATCTCTTCATCGTCATGAAGATGCTGACCTGGCGCGACGAGATCTCCTCCTCGGTGGATATCGAAAACGTCAGCCTGATCCTCGGCAAAAATTATGTCATCTCCTTTCTGGAGCGGGAAGGCGAGGTCTTTGCCACGGTGCGTAACCGCCTGCGGCTGGCCAAGGGCCGTATCCGTTCCATGCAGGCCGATTATCTGGCCCACGCCCTGATGGATGCCGTGGTCGATCATTATTATATCGTGGTCGAACGGTTCGGTGACCGGATCGACGAGATCGACGATCAGATCCTCGCGGAGCCGGGGCCGGAAAACATCAAGGAGATTCATCTGCTCAAACGCAACGTCATCAGTGTGCGCAAGGCGCTCTGGCCGCTGCGCGAGGTCATCGGCGCCCTCGAAAAGGGCGAGAGTGCCCTGCTGCGGCCGGAAAGCAGGGTCTACTGGCGCGATCTCTACGACCACATCATCCAGATCATCGACATGGTCGATACCTTCCGCGACATCCTCGTCGGCATGCATGACAGCTATCTGTCCGCCATGAGCATTCGGATGAACGAGGTCATGCAGGTGCTGACCACGATCGCCACCATTTTCATTCCCCTGACCTTTATCGTCGGCATCTATGGCATGAACTTCGCGGACATGCCGGAACTGCAATGGCCGCTGGGGTACCCGCTGATCTGGGTGGTCATGCTGCTGATCGGCGGCGGCCTCTTTGCCTTTTTCCGGCGAAAGAAATGGATTTGACAAGGCCGCCCTGGCCGCTGCGCAAGGAGAACAATCATCATGTTCATGACCCCGCTGGTGCTGAAAAATCTCTTCACCCGCCCGGCCACCAGGCCCTATCCGCCCGAGGAGCGTCAGCCGTTCCCGGGGGCGCGGGGGATGCTGGTCAATACCGCTTCGACCTGCATCCTCTGCGGCATGTGTGCCAGGGTCTGTCCATCCCGCTGTATTACGGTGCGGCGCCGGGAAAGTCTGTGGGAATACGATCCCTTTGCCTGCGTCTACTGCGGCATCTGCGCGGAAAACTGTCCCTCCGGCAGTCTGCTGCAAAGAGAGCACCGTCCAGGGATTGCGCCTCATCGGCAGCGGATTGTGCTGGAGATCCCGGCGGCAAACAAGCAGGGGCATCGCACCTGCGCTGCTGACGCCGCACCGGAATAGTCGCTATTTTGCCTTGGCGGCTGAAGTGAGCAAATCTATCGTTTTTGCGCTGCATTTCTTCCGCCGCGGCCCGCGATTCGGCGTCCTGGAGGAGGCGGACCACCCGGTCATAGACCTGCTCCGATGCCCAGTTTTTCGCGCTCTTGCCGCTGCTGTCGGTGAGGCCGACCCTGCACCGCGCTCGATGAGCAGACGAACCGTCTCTTCATGTTCTTTCGTCCTCCTTCGGAATTTTTCATTTGAAAACATGTCGTATCTAACCCGACAGCCGGGAGGACGGTGAAATGGTACAGTATGATTCATGTCACATTGTTGCATGGTGGGCAGAGGCCAGGAATTGCACACCATGGGCGCTTGATATCGGCTTGACAGTGAGAAGCAAAGCCATCCATCGGAAAGGCAATGCTGATCGATAAATGCCGACAGGATTTGGGCCGACCCAAACAGCAGGGCCGGTGGCGGAAGTGGCCAAGGGCGCTGCGATTGACTTTGTTTGCTCCTTGTGCGTAAAATGTGGCAAGGCAAGGCGGGAAGCCTCCGCGGCCCAGGTTCAGCGTCACGACGAGGAGGGAAAAGGTGTTTGCCGGAGTGGCCGCTTGTATGCGCACAAATCAAAACCGGAGGGCAACAAGGTGAAATGGTATAAGAATCTCAGAGTAGGAGCCAGACTCATTCTCGGTTTCTCCGTCATGATTTGCTTTATGGCGGTGATTGGGGCTGCAGGCTACCTCGGCAGTGCCTCCATCGAGAAACAGCTTCGGCAGATTTTCACGGTCAATCTGCCGGGCATCGATTATCTGATCGAGGCGGACCGCGATTTTCAGCAGCTGCTGGTGGCGGAGAGAACCATGATCTTTGCCGGGGCGACGACCGAACTCTTTGCCGGACTGGTAAAAGAGTACGAGACCAATCTGCAGCAGGCCGGGGAGCGGTGGGAAAAGTACAAGAGCCTGGCGGTGAACCCGAAGGAGCAGGAGATCATTCCCCGTTTCGAGCAGGCCCGCAGCGCCTGGCAGGCCATTTCCCGGCAGGTGGTGGAGAATTGTCGGGCCGGCACTCCGGAGGGAGAGCGGCTGGCCGTGGAGTTGAGCCTCGGCCAGGCCCGGATGAAATTCGAGGAGATGCGCGATTTCATCGATCAGCTCACTGAAATCAATCTGCAAATGGCGCAAGCCGCCCATCAGCAATCGCAGCGGAACTATAAATCCGTTGTCATTACCCTCGTTCTTACCCTGTCAGCCGGTCTGCTGGCCGGTATTTTGCTGATTTTGGCGCTGGGGCGGGGAGTTACTCGGCCGTTGCAGCGAGTGATCGCCGGTCTGTCGGCCGCCGCCGAACAGATTAGCGCCGGTTCCGGTCATCTTGCCGCCGCCAGTCAAACCCTGGCCGAAGGGGCCTCCGAGCAGGCCGCCGCCATTGAGGAGACATCGGCGTCGATGGAGGAATTCACCTCCATGACCCGCGCCAATGCTGAAAATGCCGGCCAGGCCCGAACCATGATGGTCACCGCCTCGGGCATTGTTCAAAAGGTCAATCATCATATGGAGCAGATGACAGGGGCGATCACGGAAATCAACCGGACCAGCGAGGAAACCGGCAAGATCATCAAGACCATTGACGAGATCGCCTTTCAGACCAACCTGCTGGCCTTGAATGCCGCGGTGGAGGCGGCCCGGGCCGGCGAGG
>CAZUZJ010000058.1:0-11936 GCA_964624225.1 uncultured Desulfobulbia bacterium
ATCGCGGTCATCCGCAAGCTGATCAAGGCGGAGAACGAGACCCTGGCCCAGACCGGCGGAGAACCGTCTGCGTATTTGCAGATTCTCGAAAGTTATCTGCCGCGGCAGGCAAGCGAGGAAGAGATCCGGGCCTGGATCGCCGCCAATATTGATTTCAGCAAGCTCGGCAACAAGATGCAGGCGATGAAACCGATTATGGTCCATTTTGCCGGCATGGCGGAGGGGAATACGGTCAAGGCCATCCTGGAGCGTCTGTAGGACGGGGCTTCCCGTTGCGCGGCGACTGGCGGGCGGAACGGGAGGCAATCAGCCGAAACGGCCGGTGATGTAATCCTCGGTCAGCTGGTGACGGGGATTGGTGAAGATGCGCTCCGTCGGCCCGACCTCGATGAGATCGCCCAGATGGAAATAGGCGGTGCGCTGGGAGACGCGGGCGGCCTGCTGCATGGAGTGGGTGACGATGACGATGGAGTACTGTTCCCGCAGCTCGGCGATCAGTTCCTCCACCTTGGCGGTGGCAATGGGATCCAGGGCGGAACAGGGTTCGTCCATGAGGATGACCTCCGGACTGACGGCAATGGCCCGGGCAATGCAGAGTCGCTGCTGCTGACCGCCGGACAGCCCGGTGCCGGGCTGGCTGAGCCGATCTTTCACCTCTTCCCAGAGGCCGGCCTTTTTCAGCGAGGTTTCCACCACCTCGTCGAGTTCCGCCTTGTTCTTGACCAGTCCGTGGATTTTCGGGCCGTAGGCGATATTGTCGTAAATGGATTTCGGGAAGGGGTTGGGTTTCTGGAAGACCATGCCGACCCTGGCGCGCAGGGGCACGACATCAACGCTCTTGTCATGGATATCCATGTCGTCGAGGCGGATTTCACCGGTGACCCGGCAGCCCTCCACCGTGTCGTTCATGCGGTTGAGGCAGCGGAGAAAAGTGGATTTGCCGCAGCCGGACGGGCCGATCATGGCAATCACTTCATTGTGGGCGATATCGATACTGACATTGTTGATCGCCATTTTCTCCCCATAGTATACGAAAACCTCTCGGCAGGTCATCCGGGGGGTTTCGACAAAGGGGTTGCCTACTGTTTCACGTTTTTTGTGAAGCGCCTTGTCTTGGGCCAGCGACAAAACATCCTCCTTGGTTCTCATGGCGGAAAGATCGTGACTGCTGATGTCAAGTATCGCGTTCATGCTGTTGCTGCTCCGAAAATACTACCACAGAGACCGGAAAAAACACAAAGAAAAACAGGGTGATTCCCGATCTTTGCGATGAAATTATGAAGAATAAAGACCTGGTGCCGGGGCCGGCGTCACCTTCCGACAGACCCCGGCGCCAGGATGAGCGGTGTTCGGCTTACATGCTGAGGGGTTTCAGCGCCTTGACGTCACCGGCCACTGCTTTGCGTTCCTCCTCCGGCATGGGGATCATGCCTTTGTCGGCGAGATAGCCTTCCTCGCCCCATGCCTTTTCACTGGTGAATTCGGCCAGATACTCCTCGATGCCGGGAATGACGCCGACATGATCCTTCTTTACATAGAAGAACAGAGGTCGGGAAACCGGATACTTGCCATCCGCGATGTTCTCGAAGGTCGGGGCATTGTCCTCGACCATGGCGCCCTGCACCTTGTCGGCGTTCTGATCGAGGAAGCTGAAGCCGAAGATGCCGAAGGCGTTGGGGTTGGCCTCGAGCTTCTGGACGATGAGGTTGTCGTTTTCGCCGGCCTCGATGAAGGCGCCGTCCTCACGCACGCTCTGGGTGACCGCCTTGTGTCTGTCCTTGTCGCTTTTTTTCATGGCCTTGATGGACTCAAATTCATCACCACCTGCCTCCATGGCAAGTTCGACAAAGGCGTCGCGGGTGCCGGAGGTGGGGGGCGGGCCAAGGACCTCGATCTTGACGTTGGGCAGATTCGGGTTGATTTCGCTCCAGTTCTTATAGGGGTTGGCAATCAGAGCGTCGCCCCCTTTGGGATCCGGCACCTCTTTGGCCAGGGCGAGGAAGATCTCTTTGCGGGAGATCTGCATCGGCGCGCTCTTCTTCGAGTTGGCGAGGACGATGCCGTCATAGCCGACCTTGACCTCAACGATGTTCTTGACGCCGTTGGCCTGGCAGGTGTCGTATTCCGATTTCTTGATCGCCCGGGAGGCGTTGGTCATGTCCGGATGCTGGACGCCGACGCCGGCGCAGAAGAGCTTGAAACCGCCGCCGGTGCCGGTGGATTCGATCTTCGGGGTTTTGAAATTGCTGGTCTTGCCGATCTGCTCCGCCACCACCGTGGCAAAGGGGTAAACGGTGGAGGAGCCGACGATGCTGATGTAATCGCGTCCCGCCGCCTGCACCGTCGAGGTGCTGACAATGCCTGCCAGTAATGCCGCTGCTACTGCAAAAGTTTTCCTTTTCATGCGTTTTCTCCTTTGTGGAAAGTGAAAGATTGAGTTCTACCATTTGATTTCAAAGCGTTTGCGCAGATAGACCGCGCCGGCGTTCATGCAGATGAGAAAGGCGAGCAGGACCATGATCGCCGCAGATGTCCGTTCAGTGAAGGCCCGTTCCGGGCTGTCGGCCCACAGATAGATCTGCACCGGCAAGGCGGTGGCCGGATCGGTGAAACCGCCGGGAATATCGACGATAAAGGCGACCATGCCGATCATCAGCAAAGGGGCGGTCTCGCCGAGGGCGCGGGCCATGCCGATGATGGTGCCGGTCAGCATGCCGGGCAGGGCAAGGGGCAGGACATGATGGACCACCATCTGCATTTTCGAGGCGCCGACCCCGAGGGCCGCCTCGCGGATTGACGGCGGCACCGACTGGAGGGAGGCGCGACTGGCGATGATGATGACCGGCAGGGTCATCAGGGTCATGACCAGTCCGCCCACCAGGGGCGTTGAGCGCGGCATCCCGAAAAAGTTGATGAAGACGGCGAGACCGAGCAGCCCGAAGACAATGGAGGGAACCGCGGCCAGATTGTTGATGTTGACCTCGATGATATCGATCCAGCGGTTTTTCGGGGCGAACTCTTCCAGATAAACGGCGGCGGCCACCCCCACCGGAAAGGAGAGGAGCAGGGTGATGACGAGCACGTAAAACGAGCCCCTGGTTGCGCCCCAGATGCCGGCAAGTTCCGGTTCGCGGGAGTCACCGGCGGTGAAGAAAGTCCGGTTGATCCTCTTTTCCAGCCGGTCTTCCTGATCCAGACTGTCAAGCCAGCCAAGCTGGCTGTCCTTGATCCGTCGTTCTCCCTCTGGCTTCGTCCGGTCGATAAAACCTTTGTAGAGCATGTCCACGTCGTCGTTGACCGGCACCCATACCGCTTTGGTGTTGCCGATGAGGGAGGGGTCATCCTGCACCATATCCTGGAGGATAAATGCGGCACCGGAACTGACGAGGTCGTAGAGCTCTTTTTTGCCGCGCCGGTCGGTGACCTCGGGAAACTTCTCGCGCAATGACGCTTTGACCAGTCCGGGAAAATCGGCGGTCGCCAGATTTTCGCCGGTAAATTCGGTTGGATCAAAAAAGATGTCGAGTTGGACGTAGGTTTGCTGGAAGGCGGAATATCCCCTGCCGACAATGGAAATAAAGAGCAGGGAGAGAAAGACGAGCGAAATGAAAATCGCCGCCATCCCGTAAAAACGGAAGCGTCGTTCCGCCCGGTAACGTTTGAGCAGGCCGGCGTTGACCTTGGCCATGGAGCTGTTTTGCTGTTCGTTCTTCATCGCTTGTCTCCCGCTATTCATATTGTTCCCGGTAGGTTCGCACCACATAGAGGGCGATGATGTTGAGCAGCAGGGTAAAAACGAACAGGAGCAGGCCCAGGGCAAAGGCGGCCAGGGTCTTCGGACTGTCGAATTCCTGATCGCCGACCAGCAGGGTGACGATCTGGACGGTAACGGTGGTGACCGCCTGAAAGGGGTTGGCGGTGAGATTGGCAGAAAGGCCGGCGGCCATGACGACGATCATCGTTTCGCCGATGGCCCTGGAGACGGCGAGCAGAATGCTGCCGACAATGCCGGGCAGGGCGGCCGGAATGACGACCTGTTTAATCGTCTCCGATCTGGTGGCGCCCAGGGCCAGCGAGCCGTCGCGCATGGCCTGGGGAACGGCATGAATGACGTCATCGGAAAGAGACGAGACAAAGGGAATGATCATGATGCCCATCACCACTCCGGCGGCCAGGGCGCTTTCCGAGGAGATGGAGAGATTGAAGAGGGAACCGGTGTCCCGGAGAAAAGGGGCAACGGTGAGCGCCGCGAAAAAACCGTAGACCACGGTGGGGATGCCGGCCAGGATTTCGAGCAGGGGCTTGACCGCGGAACGGGTGCGCTTGTTGGCATACTCGGAGAGATAAATGGCTGACATGAGGCCGATGGGCACGGCGACGACCATGGCGATCATGGCGATCAGCGCGGTGCCGGCAAAGACCGGGATCGCCCCGAAGGCGCCGGCCGAACCGATCTGGTCGCTGCGGATGGCGGTCTGCGGGCTCCATTGGAGGCCGAAGAGAAATTCGTGAACCGGGATGACCTTGAAGAAGCGGATCGCCTCGAACAGTACCGAAAGGATGATGCCCACGGTGATGAGGATGGCAAAGGCGGCGCAGAGCAAAAGCAGAAGGCGGAAGACCTTTTCCACTGCGTTGCGGGCGCGCAGGGTCGGGCTGATCTTCAGGTAGGCAAGGCTGCCGGCGGCCAGCATACAGGCAAGGATGACCCCGGCCAGGGCCCGGTCGGAAATGGCCTGCAGAGAGCGATAGTGCTCGGCGGCCTGCAGCACATAGGGGGCCGGTTCGCCGGCAACGATGTTGCCGGCAACGGTATTTTTGATGTCGTTGATGACAAGGCCCAGGCGACTCTGCGGCAGGGCGGCGATTTCCGCCGGCAACTGGGCGGTGACGAGGGCGGTGATGACCGCGGATTCGGCCATCTGCCAGACCGTGAAAACCAGCAGGGCCGGCAGGGCGCACCACAGCGCGGTGAGCATGCCGTAGTGGCCGGGCAGGGAATGGAGCGCCCTGACCCCGCCGCATTGGCTGGCGACGGCAAAGGCCCGGGAGCGGGCGAAATAATAGGAGGTCGCTGCCAGCAGCAGGATGGTTGCAAAGAGATATGTAGCGCTCATGTGGCCTCCTCCCATCACCGGAAACGGACGATTTCGCCTTCAACGAGGTAGATCACCTCTTCGGCAATGTTGGTGGCCCGGTCGGCGATCCGTTCAAGATGACGGGCGAGGAGGAAGTTATTGATCATACAGGCCGGATGCTCGGGAAACTTGCTCAGCAGCTTGATGACCGTATCATAGGCCTGGTTGCGGAGGGCGTCGACCTCGTCGTCGATGAAGAAGATCTTGCGGGCCAGGGAGGCGTCGCGGTGGACAAGGGCATCCAGGCTCATTTTCAGCATGGTGATGACGTGTTCCGACATCTCGCCGTAGTCGAAGCCGCTTTTGACGGAGCTGCTGCTCTGGACGATGCCCTCGACCCGTTTGGCGATATTGACCGCCATGTCGCCGATTCGCTCTATTTCATTGTTGATCTTGATGACGGTGATGAGAAAGCGCAGGTCACTGGCCACCGGTTGATGAAGGGCGAGGATTTTCAGGCACTCCTCCTCGATCTCCACTTCCATGTCGTCGACTTCGTAATCGGAGCGGATGATCTTCTGGATCATCTCCTCGTCATGGGTTTCGATGACGGTGACCGCCATGCGGACCCGTTCTTCCACCAGGGCGCCCATGGACAGCAGCTTCTGATTGAGTTTTTCCAGTTCTCGATGAAATGTTTGATGCACAGCCATGAAAAGCAGCTCCTTTCCGGGTGATAGTTGATTGCGTTCCGTGTTCTGCCGGTATTGGGATCACGCGTGGCAGGTCGGTTGTTTTTTTTTCTTTCAAACTATCACATTTGCCCAGCATACGAGACAAAAATTTGGCTTCAATTAAGAGAATGTTAAGATTGCGTTACGATTCGCAAATCGTCTTGCGGGAAAAGAAAAATCTGCATAGAAGGAAAGAAAAGGGGGAGCAAACTCCTTCGCGTTGCATGAAAGACTCAACTGGAAAAGGTGATTGGCGCATGCGCAAAATGATTCGGGAGACGGTATGGGCAGGGCCACGATTCTGATCGTAGAGGACGACGAGGATATCCAGCAGCTGGTCAGCTACAATCTTATCAAGGCCGGTTTTCATGTGATCTGCGCCGATACCGGCGAGGAGGGGATGGACAAGCTGAAGACGAATGCGGTGGATTGCGTACTGCTCGATCTGATGCTGCCCGGTGTCAGCGGCATCGATGTCTGTCGGGCCATCAAGAAAAGCGAACATTTGCGGATAATTCCCGTCCTGATGCTGACCGCCAAGGGCGAGGAGGACGACGTGGTGGCCGGGCTTGACGTCGGGGCAGACGATTATGTGACAAAGCCGTTCAGCCCCAAGGTGCTCATTGCCCGGATCAAGGCCCTGCTGCGTCGGCGGACTGAACAGGCGGAAATCCATGTCGAAAAGAAGAGCGGCAGTATCGTTCTCCAGGGGTTGGAGATCCATCCTGGCCGGCATGAGGTCAGGTTGAACGGTCAGGCGCTCCAACTGACCATGACCGAATTCGGCATCCTTCATCTGCTGGCCGGCAAGCCCGGCTGGGTTTTTTCCCGTCAGCAGATCATCGATGCGGTGCGTGGCTATGATTTTCTTGTCACCCCCCGGGCCATTGACGTGCAGATCTTCGGGCTGCGCAAAAAGATGGGGGAGGCAGGCAGCTGCATCGAAACGGTGCGCGGGGTCGGGTACCGCTTCAAGGAATGAGGAGATTCCATGCACTACCGGCATAAAAAGTTGATCTGGCAGATTTTTCCGGCAAACCTCGTCATTACCCTGGCAGCCATGCTCGCGGTTACCTGGTACGGCACCACGGCGTTGCGGGATTTTTATTATCAGCAGATGACCGCCGGCCTGCAGGCCCGGGCCTATCTGGTGCGGGAGCGGAGCGCTGATTTGCTGGCTGCCGGCCGGTTTGTCGAATTGCGTGACTTTATCCGCAAGTCCGGGCGTGAGGCGCGGACCCGGATCACCGTCATCGATCCCGCCGGCGCCGTGGTCGCCGACTCCGATGAAAACCCTGCGGTGATGGAACCGCACGGCACCCGCCCCGAGATCCTGACCGCTTATGATGGGGAGATTGGCAGTTCCCTCCGCTTCAGTAAAACCCTGCAACAGACCATGCTCTATGTTGCGATTCCCCTGCCCGGCGAGGAGGTGCAACCCGGCCCGCGCGCCGAGGCCGGCGTCCGGGTCGCCGGGGTTCTGCGGGTGGCGATTCCGGTCACTGCCATCAGCGAGACACTCAGGGGCGTGCAGATCCGGATCGGCCTGGGCGCCATCGTTGTTGTGCTGGTCGCCGCCCTGATCACGCTGCTGCTCTCCCGCCGGATCAGCCGGCCGCTTGAGGAGATCAGGCAGAGCGCCGAACGGTTTTCCATGGGTGATTTCAGCCGGGGCATGTCCCTGCGGAACAAGGAAGCGGCCTCGCTTGAGGTGACCGCCCTGGCTGATGCCATGGAGCGAATGGCCGGCCAGCTTAATGAGCGGATCAGGACGATCAGCCGCCAGCGCAACGAACTGGAGACCCTTTTTGCCGGCATGGCCGAAGGCGTTATTGCCTGTGACACGGAGGAGCGGGTAATCAGAATGAATCAGGCGGCCGCCGCGGTATTCGCTGTCGATCCGCGGGAAGTTGGCGGCAAGACGATTCAGGAGGTGATCCGCAATGTGGACCTGCAACGGCAGATCCGGGAAATTCTCACCAGTCTGGCGCCTTTGCAGGGAGAAATAACCGCCCAGGAAGGGCAGCAGGAGCGTTATCTGCAGACCAACGGCGTTCCCCTTTATGACGGCGGCCGAAATATCGGCGTGCTGGTCGTCTTGAACGACGTCACCCGGCTGCGACGGCTGGAAAATGTCCGCCGTGATTTTGTCGCCAATGTCTCCCACGAACTGAAAACGCCCATCACCTCGATCAAGGGCTATGTCGAAACCCTGCTTGACGGGGCAATCGACAAGCGGGAGGAGGCGGTTTCCTTTTTGCGCATCGTTCTCAAACAGAGTGATCTGCTCTATGCCATTATCGAGGATCTGCTCGCCCTGTCCCGGATCGAAAAGCAGTCGGAAGACCATGAGGTGGTGCTGAAAAAACAGATGCTTTATCCGGTGCTGGAGGAGGCGGTACTGACCTGCCGGATGAAGGCGGCGGAAAAGAATATCCATATTGCCCTGTCCTGCCCGGAACATCTCCGGGCCAAAGTCAACGAGACTTTGCTCGAACAGGCCGTCGTCAATCTGGTGGTCAACGCCATCAAGTACAGCGAGGCAAACAGCGAGGTTCTTATCCGGGCGGCGGAGCAGGAGGAGGCCCAGGGCGGGAAAAGGATCGTCATCAGTGTGCGTGATTTCGGCGTCGGCATCGCCAGGCAGCATCTGCCGCGACTTTTCGAGCGCTTTTACCGGAGCGACAAGGCACGCAGCCGCAAACTGGGCGGCACCGGTCTGGGGCTTGCCATTGTTAAGCACATCGTCCAGGCCCACAACGGCGAGGTGGCGGTGGAAAGCCGTGAAGGAGAGGGCTCGACCTTTTCCATCCTGCTGCCCGCCGAACAGGGGTGAGTGTCACTCGTTCTCGCTCTTTTGGGTGGGGCCGGAACGGTCTACAGGAGATTGCTGGCCAGCTCCGCCAGTTCCGACCGTTCGCCTTTTTGCAGATTGATGTGGGCATAAAGCCGATGGCCCTGCATTTTGTCGATCAGGTGGCTAAGTCCGTTAGAAAGACTATCCAGGTAGGGGTGGTCGATCTGGAAGATGTCGCCGGTGAAGACGATCTTCGTCCCTTCGCCGGCCCGGGTGATGATGGTTTTCACCTCATGGGGGGTGAGGTTCTGCGCCTCGTCGACGATGAGGTAGATGCCGACCAGGCTGCGGCCGCGGATATAGGCGAGCGGCTCGATGATCAGTTTTTCATTCTCCAGCATTTTGTGGATGGTGCCGGCCCGGTCGCTGCCCTCGGGGAACTGGTTGCGGATGACGCCGAGGTTGTCGTGCAGCGGCTGCATGTAAGGTTTGAGCTTGGAGTGGATGTCGCCGGGCAGGTAGCCGATGTCCTTGTTGCTGAGCGGCACCACCGGCCGGGCGAGCAGGATCTGACGGTACTGCCGCCTTTTTTCGAGAGCTGCGGCCAGCGCAAGCAGGGTTTTGCCGGTACCCGCCTTGCCGGAGAGAGTGACGAGCGACACCGCGGCATGCTGGAGGGCATGCAGGGCAAAACTCTGTTCCGCGTTGCGCGGCTGGATGCCGTAACCCTCCTGCCGTTCAATCCGCCGAATCAGTCCCGTTTCCCCATCTCGGAAGGCGAGCGCCGATTTTCTGCCGTTGCGCAGGATCAAATATTCATTGTTGAGCGGCGTTGAGCCGCCCGCGAACTCCTCCGTCGTCACCCTCTCCTCGTCACCGGCATGCAGCCTGTCAATTACGGTGTCCGCCACGTTTTCCACCAACCGGTAGCCGGCATACAGGGCAGAGATATCCTTGATATGGTCCGTCGTGTAGTCCTGGGCCAGCAGACCCACCGCCTTGGCCTTCATCCGCATGTTGACGTCCTTGGTCACCAGGATCACCTGCCGGGCATCGTTGTCCCGCGCCTCGTGGTAGGCGATATTAATGATGTGGTGATCCGCCTTGGCGGAATGGAAATTGGCGCGGATGTCGGGGTGAATCTCCCGTTCAAGACGGACGGAGATTTTGCCCCGGCTGGGGCCGATACGGATGCCGCCGTTGAAGAGTTTGTTCCCGCTCAATTCGTCCAGTGATCTGGCAAACTGCCGGGCATGGTAGTTGACGGACTGATTGCCCTTCTTGAAGTGGTCGAGTTCCTCAAGAACGGTGATGGGGATCATGATGTCGTGTTCCTGAAACTGGTGAATGCAGGAAGAATCGTGGAGGATGACGTTGGTGTCGAGGATGAAGATTTTTTTTCTTTTCGACATGCGACTCCTTGTCTGCCGGCCTGCCCCGGGAGGGCGATAACCTTCGGGATGGGGGGTGGCCGGGACGATGAAAGATGCTCTGGTGGGGATCATCGTCCCGGCCGATTGGAGGGATCATGCGTGAAGGGAAGCCCGAACGTTGTCAATGGCGTCCTTCAGTGATTTCACTTTACCGTGTCAGTATTTGTTGTCTGTTCTGTTTCCGTTAGCTTTTTGTTGCATGCTTTTCTTCTTGTTTTGTCAAGGGGGAGATCGCCTTTCCTTTTTTGTGGTCTGCAAATGAGATCCTCATAATTTCCATACGGAAAACTGTCGTCATTCTGATCCCATCCTCATATTTGCCGGGTATTTATTGCTTTAGCTGGGAACGGAGTGGCCGTGGGCTGCTGGAAATGCGACATCGGTTCGCTTCCGTTCAAAATGTGGACGCCAGTGGGGCGATTGTTTTTCATTAGTCATATACAGCATGCAGCAAAAAAAAGGAGCGAAAAAAATGAAAAAGTCACTGAGAGCACTTGCAGTAATCACCACCTTCGCCTTGCCCCTGGTCATGGTGCAGGGTGGTGAGGCCAAGCAGCCTGCCGGGGCCTATCTGCCCGGCGATTTTCATCAGCACACCTACTATACCGACGGCTCCAATCCGTTTTTCCGGGTGATGGAGCAAAACGCCAATTACGGGCTCACCTGGTGGGCCAACTCCGAACATGGCGGATCGCGCAACCGGGACGGCAACGGCAAGTACTGGGATGATATCACCGTCTATCCGGTAAACCCGATCGATCCGGCCAGCTGGTATGCCCTCTCCGGCGGTCATCAGGTCATGTGGCGCTGGCAGAGCCTGCGTGATTTCGTTTACCCCGATATCCTCGCCACCCGGGCTAATTACCCGGACAGGACGGTGCTGAACGGCTACGAGTGGAATGTCCCCGGCCATGAGCACTGCTCCACCGCCATTGTCGCCGAGGATGCCAGCGCCATCAGCGCCTTTGAATACATGTTCGACGCCTCTGATGTGGACATGAGTCGCGAGGGCGAGGCGACCATCTTCGGCACCCTGGTCAAGCAGAATGGACGGACCAATTTTGTCCAGAACGCGACTTCCGTAAGCTCCACTACCAAAACCCCGCCGGAGCAGCATGCCGACTCGGTGACCGGTGTTGCCTGGATGCAGGAGCAGCTGGGCGAGGGCCGCATCGATGAAGGCTATATCGTCTTTGCTCATATTGAGCGCGACAATATCTGGACCGCAACAAGCGGCGGCGGCTACAACATCGAGCATTTCCGTGATTACAACAATGCCGGCCCGGAGGTGGCGTTCGGCTATGAGGGCGCGCCGGGCCATCAGACCAGTGGCGATCGCGGCTTCAGCCGCTCTGCCACCGGCGGCGGCACATACGGCGGCAGCGGCTGGTACAGCGCCCAGGTCGGCGGTCTGTGGGACGCTCTCCTCGGCGAGGGCCGCAACTGGTGGAATTTTGCCAGCTCTGATTTCCATGCCCACTGGAGCGTCGGTGGCAGCGATTTCTGGCCCGGCGAGTATCAGAAGAACTACACCTTCATCGACACCACCGATGCGGACCGGGAGGGGGCCGTGGTCCGTGGCCTGCGCTCCGGCAACAGCTGGCATGTCATGGGTGATCTGATCGACGATTTGCAGTTTACCGCAAAAAGTAAAAACAATTCGGCCGTCATGGGGCAGACCCTGACCGTTGCCGAGGGCGACATGGTCACCATCAAGATCAAGGTGCATGATCCGGTAACCCCCAATCAGTGTCCGCTTGACATGGATAACCCCTCCCTGGCCCAGATCGGTATCGCCCAGCCGCTCTCCATGCCGGAGCTTCATCATGTCGATCTCATCGCCGGCGAGGTGACCGGCATGGTCGAGCCCACCGATCCGGCCTACACCGTGGCG
>CAZUZJ010000059.1:0-11882 GCA_964624225.1 uncultured Desulfobulbia bacterium
GGGCCACTGCAGCCCCCCCTCCTCATCGAGCCGCTGGTAGGACATGCCTGCCATATGCGACCAGGCCCGACCTATCTCGGCGAACACCTCTTCGGGGAAGGGAGCAAAAACCTTGTACCTGCCGCCGCCCGGCAGGGTGAATTCCCGGCCCGGCCGACTCATCATGCTCTGCTTGGTGCCGACCATCCTGTTCGTCACCATGTTGATGATGGAGAGATCGTCCATGGCGTGCCCCGGCGGGCAGACGGCGCGGCGCACCCGTTGCACCCGGCGTTCAGTATTGGTGAAGGTGCCCTCCTTTTCGGCAAAGCAGGCCGCGGGCAGCACCACATCGGCAAGCTCGGCGGTGCAGGTCATGAAAATGTCCTGCACCACGAGAAAGTCGAGCTTTTCCAGCGCCTTTTTGGCATGGCCGCTGTTCGGATCGCTGAGGACCGGATTCTCCCCCATGATCCACATGCCGGTTATCCGGCCGTCAAAGATGGCCGGCATCACCTCGGTGGCGGTCAGCCCCGGCCGGGCCGGCACCGGAGTGCCCCAGATCGCCTCAAAATGCTTACGAGCCTCCTCGTCGGCCACCGGCCGGTAGCCGGGCAGGACCATCGGCACGCAGGCCATGTCACTCGATCCCTGCACATTGTTCTGCCCGCGGAGAGGATTGAGACCCGCGCCATGTTTGCCGAGATTGCCGGTCAGCAGGGCAAGGTTGGCGAGGGCGCGGACATTGTCCGTACCAGAGGTGTGCTGGGTAATTCCCATGGTGTAATAGATGCCGGCCCGCTCGGCCCGGGCGTAAATGCGGGCCGCCTCCTCGATGTCAGCGGCCGGCACGCCGGTGATCTTTTCCGCCCACTGCGGGGTGCAGGAGGCGACCGCCTCGCGCAGGCGGTCAAAATTTTCCGTGCGCTCGGCAATGAATTTTCGGTCATAAAGGTCATCACGGATGATGACATGACACATGGCGTTGATCAGGGCGCCGTCACTGCCGGGTCGCTGCCGCAACCAGAGCCGGGCGCTCGTTGTCAGCTCGATGGCGCGGGGATCAGCGACCAGCAGCTTTGCCCCCTTCTTCACCGCGTGCATCATCCGCACGGCAATGACCGGATGGGCCTCGGTGGTGTTGTAACCGATAACGAACAGCACCTCGTTGTCCTCGATGCCGGCAATCGTATTGCTCATTGCCCCGGAACCAAGCTTTGTTGCAAGACCTGCAACAGTGGGGCTGTGTCAGTAACGGGCGCAGTGATCGACGTTGTTGGTCCCGATCACCGCACGGAAAAATTTTTGAAAGGCATAATTCTCCTCCACCGTGCAGCGGGCCGAAGAGAGGCCGGCCAGGGAATCGGGGCCTTTCTCCGCCATGATGCGGGCAAAGGTGCCGGCAATAAGGTCAAGGGCGTCGTCCCATCTGGCTGGTTCGAGGGGGCCCCCGGGCCGGCGGCGGATGAGCGGCCGTTTCAGCCGATCAGGATGATGAATGAAGTTATGGCCGAAACGCCCCTTGACGCAAAGATCGCCGTAATTGGGTCCGACTTCCGGATCGGCGGTGGCCTCCATGACGGTCTGCCCTTTGACCTTGAGAATAAGCTGACAGCCGGTGCCGCAGTAAGGACAGGTGGTTCTGACATCCTGGATTGGTTCACCCTGGATCGGCACGATCCGCTGTTTCTTGTTGAGCGCGCCGGTGGAACAGTTGTCCACGCACTTGCCGCAGGAAACGCAGTTATCTTTGAAGGACAGGACCAGCCCCTGCGGCCGGCCCTCCTCATCGACCGAATCGGCCCGCAGCTCCAGAGCGTCATATTCGCAGACCCGCAGGCAGCGCTGACAGAAGATACACTTGTTCGGATCAATGACGATGGCCCGGTGCGAGGTATCGATGGGGTAGAGCGGCACCGTGCCCATGCCGGTTTTGTTGATATTGACATCATAAACGATGTCGAGATCCTTGAGATTGCAGCGGTCAAAGGCGGTGCAGCCGCAGGAGAGACATCGTTCCGCCTCGCGCCGCACCATCTTTTCGGTGAAACCGAGCTTGATCTCGTCGAAATCCTGACGGCAGACCTCGGGCGGCCGCTGCGGCATCTTTTCCCGCAGTTTGACATTGACCCCTTCGAAGTTCTTCAGACTGACATCGTCGAATCCCTTGCCGCGGGTGAAGTTGAAACGGCTCTCGCCGCTCTCCTTGTCCACTTCCATGATGTAGGAATGAATATTTTCCGCAGCGCGGCGACCGGTAACCACCGCCTGAATGACGGTTTTCACCCCGCTCACCACATCGCCGCCGGCAAAGACCCCGTCGATATTGGTCTGCGAGGTGCGGGGATTTGCGACGATCATGCCTTTGGCCGTCAGTTCCAGGGCGGCCTCCAGTTCGCCGCCCGGCATGATGCCGTCAATGGCAAACTGGCCGATGGCGCTGACAACGGTGTCCACCGGCAGGGCGTTCTTGGATTCAGGAATCGGCACCGCCTCACGTCGGCCCCGGCTGTCCGGTTCACCGAGTTTCATCCTGATCAGGTTGAGCATCAGTCGGGTATTCTCGTTGGAACGGGCACAGAGATCAACCGGCGAGGCCATGAGGAGGAACTGGACGCCCTCGTGCTCCGCCTCGCGGATGTTACGCTGATTGGCGGGCATCTCGATCTGGGCGCGGGGATAGACAACCGTCACCTCGTTGACACCGAGACGCAGCAGCGAACGGGCCACCTCCATGGCGATATTGTTGCCGCCGATCACCGCGGCCCGCCGGCCAAGGTCGAGTTTCCTGCCGTCATTGACCATGCGAAGAAACTGGAGCGCGGTGTAGACATGTTCATAATTGGCGCAGGGAATGTCGAGGGGCTGGTCGAGCGGGGCGCCGATGCCGATAAAGGTGGCGTCAAAGCCCTGGTCGCGCAGATCCTGCAGGGTGAAGTCCTTCCCCCACTGCTGACTGAGACGGATGGAGATGCCCATCTTGAGGATGGAATTGACCTCGTAATCGAGAACATCCCTGGGGATCTTGTAATTGAGAAAGCCGTAACGCAGGGCGCCGCCAAGCTGGGGGGCTGCCTCATAAATGGTGACGTCGTGGCCCTTGCGGGTCAGAAAATAGGCAGCGGTCAGACCGGACGGGCCGCCACCGATCACCGCCACCCGCTTGCCGGTGGGCCGGTCCTTGGGGATGTTGAGATTGATCTCGTGGCTCATGCACCAGTCGGCGACGAAGCGTTTCAGATGATTGATGGAAACAGGTTCGTCTACCAGAAGGCGACGGCAGCGGGTTTCGCAGAAACGCGGACAGACCCGGCCGACGGAAAACGGCAGGGGGTTGCGCTCCATGATGAGCCGGAGGGCCTCCTCATACTCGCCTCTGGCAATATGGGCGATGTAGCCCTGAACGTTGATCTGGCCCGGACAGGTCAGATTGCAGGGAGCCTTGCAGTCGCCGAAATGGGTCTTCGAGATCGCGGCCAGCCGGTTCTTGCGATGGGCAATAACCGCTTTGGAGTCGGTGAGGATCTCCATCCCCTCCCGGGCCAGGGTGACGCAGGCGCGAAAAAGTCCCTCCGCGGCCAACGTCGATTTCAGATTGAAGCGAGCGGGATCGGCGATTTCAACCGCACATAACCCGCAGGGATTATCGGCAATGCTGTTTTTGACGTAACAGAGGGTCGGGATGGTGATATCCGAACGCCTGGCCACCTCCAGGATGGTCAGCCCGGCCTCGGCGACAATCTCCATACCGTTTATCGTCAGGGTTATTATCGTCATAGTATCTGGTCTCGATCACAAAAGGGTCGGGATCATGTTGTTTTCACGACCGGGGAAGGATCTTCCATCCTTCTCCCGGTCATGATCGGGCAGGGTCTCATGCCGCCGGTTTCCATTCCTTGAGAAAGGCCGGCAGATGACCCGCTTCACGCGGACCGATAACAATGGTCCACTCCGGCAGCTCCTCCTCCAGCTCGCCCTTGATACTGGCAAGATAACCGGGGATAATCAGTTCACGGTGCTTGACCTTGTCGAGAATGCCCGATTTTTTGATAAACCCGGCGATAAGGTCGGCGCCGAACTTGCCGGCCGCCCAGGCGGTGAGAACGGAGAGGCCCTCGGTATCCTTGATCAGCAGCCAGGACGGCACCTTGCTGCCCTCGATCTCGCCGGAGACGATGAAATAGGTCAGCGAGAAATTGCAGGTAATGAGAACCGGCGCGTTCTCCGCCGGACCGTTGATGGCATAGACATCCTCCTGCACCACCATCGGCCGCTGCGGATCAGTGAAAATGTTGAGCTGTTCGAGCAGCAAGGGAAAGAGGATATCGCCCTGCAGGTCGGAAAGCACAACAATGCCGGAGTATTTGGCGATCAGCACCGAAGCGATCATCGCCTCCATCATGATGTCGTCAGTCATCTCACAGGGAAAAGAGATGAGCGGAAAACCAAGCGGCTTGAACTTGGTTTTGATCGCGGCGCGGCGGGAGACGATATTGTCCTCCAGGGCGGCCTTCATGGTGCGGGCGCCGGTGTCGATGACGAGATCCTTGAGCCCCTCGGCCTGCAGCTTCTCGGAGAGCGTCACCGCGCCGTCGAGGTTGGCGCCGCGCAAACCAAGCGGGCAGCCGGTTTCCTTGGCCACCGCGGCCATAGCCGCGGCATTCTCCTCGGTGGCGCCATAGAGCAGGGGTTTACGCTCACCGCAGATTTTGGCGCCGGCAGCGAGATTGTCCGCCTTGTCGCTGATCAGGATCAGGGAGGCGGCAGCGGCGCCGTCGAGCACCTTTTTTACCAGTCCGGCAAATTTCCCCTGATCGCCGTCCGCGTCTTTGACCGCGATGAGATCAGCCTTCATCAACACCCCAACCCGCTCGTAGCGCAGGGCATTGAAACGTTGGAGACGACCATCCACCTCCGCGTCACTCATCGCCGTCGTCATCAGCACGGCGATGCCGGTGGGATTTTCAAAACGTTTCTCGTGGCGGAACAGACAGGTCTCGCCACCGGTGGTAAAGGTGGCATCGCCGGCGCCGAGCTTGATCGTCCGGATCGGCTGGGCGGATGCCTCGCCGATGGTGGCCTTGGCCTCTTCCGACACATAGGGACATTTTTCGATTTCAGCCTGTCCGGCGGCAACTTTCATGGCAAAGGCAAGACAGGTCGGTATCCCGCACTCCCCGCAATTCTTCTTGGGAAGCATTTTAAGGATTTGTATACCAGTAAGAGCCATTTTTTATCTCCTCATTCACATATAAGTATTCAGACTTTCGGCCATCAGGCTGTTGTGGCTGGCCCGGGTGAAGCGCTCGGGCGGGACAGGAAACATATCACGTGTCTCCAGGCCACCTGCGGCCGAACCAACCTGAACAGTTACATTACGGTTTCCATTGCCAGGGCGGGATGCCCGACCTTCTTGAGAAAGGCCAGGACCTCCTCTTCCGTGGTACCCACCGTTTCATCCGCGATCATGTCGTAAAGTTCCGGCATGCCGATATCCTGACACCGGGCGATCAGCTTGTCCTTGAGCTCTTCTTTCAGCATCTTCGGCAGCCAGACCACCCGTTTGAGACCCCCTTCGGCAAGGAAGAGTTTGGGGCTGGTGAGGAAATGCTTGCTGACCCCCATGAAACCGGGGGTCTGGGCGCCACCGCCCGCCATGCCGGCCAGCGATGTGAATTTCATGCCCGAGGGCGTCATCCCCATGTAGTCGCGGTTCACCACCATGATGCCGTTACACTGGGGCAGCATGGCGGCAATGGCCTCAAAACAGCCGCAGGCGGTCATCGGATTGTTCATCAGCGAATAGCAGCTCACCGCCGGCACCGCGCCGCGGGAGGCCTGGTTGACAAAATCGTTGATGCCGGTGAAGTCACCAAGAACCGGGTCGGTGCATTCGCCCTTCTGGATCGGCTGGTTCGGTCCGGTGGGGTTGATCTGGAAGGAAGCTTTGCCATCGAGCCAGTTATAGGCGCCGCACATGCCGACCCGCTCCGGGGTAATGACGCAGACATGGCTCGGGGCAAAGGACTGACACAGGGTGCAGGAATAGAAGACCTCTTCGGTCTCGTCGGTCATGTTGCCAAGGCGCAGGTCGCGCTCGGCATAGACCTTGCGGGCCAGCTCCTGGACCTCCTCCACCTTGTCGAGCTCGGTGTAGATCTTGACCTGGACCTTGTCGAGGATGGCGCCGAACTCCTGATGCAGCTTGCCGTGCAGCACCTTGCCGATATGTTTGAAGGAGAAACCTTTCTCCACCGCTGCTTTGCCGATGCGGATCCACATGATATTCCGCTGGCCGATGTGCATGATGCCCTGGATATAGTTGATGAGGTGATGGAACTGCCGTTCCAGGATCGGCTCGAAGTCCGACTGCATCTCGCGGCCGGCCACTTCGACAAGAATGGCGATGGGCAGGTTCTGGCCCTGGGAGATGTCGCTGATGTCCTTGCCGACCAGGGTGACCTCGCCGTCGGTGACCTCGGACATGTCCTTGGAGATCAGCACCTCGACGCCGCTGGTCCGGCCGCCGCCACACTCCATGAAGAGATCGTCCTTTCTGATCCGCTCCCCCTCAAAGGCCGGACCAAAGGCCATGGGGATATCGATCTTGGTGACGTTAACCTTGAGGCCGCGCACCTCGATGGCCTTCTGGACGATCTCGTCATGGGGCACCCGGCTCACCACATGCTCGTAGGTGCAGATGCCGGTGGGCAGCACCTCGGGAATATCGTAGTCGGAGATGGTGGGGAAGCCCCAGTTGATGGCGCCGGCGGCATTGGCGTACCATTCGTCGCAAACCGGTCCGAAGGCCATGACAAAGGCAAAGGTCCGGTCCTTGTTGTAGATCAGGTTGCCGCGGTAATCACCGGGCTTGATGCCGCCGAAGGCCATGGCGACGCGGCAGGCGAAACCGATGGCGAACACGGCCGAGGTATAGCTGTCTCCAAAAGGAACGAGACGGGTGTTCCAGCCGACCTGGACATTGTTCTTCACCAGCTGTTCGGCCATGCGGATCCCGTTGGAATGGTCGTGCATGAAGATGTAGAGATTTTTCTCCTGGAGTTCCAGGGCGATTTTGCTCGCCACCTCCTTATCCTCGGGCGAGCCCATGATAGCGGCAAAACCAGGGGCGGTGCCGTCAACAAACTCGACGCCGCGTTTACGAAAGATGACGTCATCCGCCGCTCCGAGCCACAAATTGGATCCGGCCGGATCCTCGGTCTTGGTGTAGTAGTCCGGCTGCTCCAGGTAGCGGATCGCTTCGTACATCTCCTCGGCGAAAAAGGTTGCCATGCCGGCATCAAGGGCCGGGGCGAGATACGGCAGCCAGAGAGATTCCGTGACCAGCTCGGGCAGCAGCTTACGGCATTCCTGGAAGATATCCTTCATGTCGCCGAGACGCTCGACCTTGGCGCCCAGCATGCTGTAGATGATCGGCAGATAATATGCCGTATTCGGGAAGGATACCGCCTGTTCAGGACCATATTTCTCCAGTGCCGCGGTAAATTTTTCCTCGGCCATGTCGACGATTTTATGGGCGCCTCGGATCGCGGCCGAACAGATTATTTTAGACATTGCATCGCTCCTCTCAGAATATCGGTAAAATTATTTGCCGCCGGTCAGGCTGTTGACAAGGGACTTGACCAGATTCACCGCTTTGGGATGGCGCATGATCAGCACCTCGCCGCCGGCAAGCAGCATGCAGCTGGCGGTGATCGCCTCCATCATGACGCCGCGCCGCTCCATGTCGCCGAGCATGTCGTCGGAGGGGAGCCGGCATTCCTTCGCCTTCCAGACCTCCCGGCCAAGGTTGCAGATGATCGGCACCTGGAGTTTCTCGTCCTGCTGGGTCAGGGCGGCGAGACGGATGCGCTCCATGACGGAATAGGTATACTCGATGCCGTAGCCCAGGGCGCCGACCGAGGGGTCCATCATGACCGAGGTCAACGGCACACCGAGATTCTGCAAGAGAATATTGAGCTGTTTGGCCAGGTTGACATCAATGGGCGAGGCAGCGACCAGCGAATTCTGGCAGGCCATCGCCGTGGCGCCGAGCGAACGGTAGTTGCCGTCGGACAGTGGAGCCAGACAGACCTTTTTGTCGCCGGTCAGCGAAGTGATCTCGCGCAGGGTCTCGGTGTCCTTGTCCGCGTTGCCACAGCCCCAGACAATGACCGGCACATCGATATTGTTGATCACCTCAGCCGCCTGCTTGGCTGCCTCGGCCGCGCTGCGGTTCAGGCCATTGGGATCGGTGCTGACCAGGGAAAGACAGATGGCCTCGGCCTGATAGTCGGCGATGCATTTTTTCGCCCAGGCCAGCGGGTTGTCGAGTACGCCCTGATAGTGACGGGCCAGCGAATCAGGCCACTCTTCCGGGTTGACGTCAAGAACGTCGAGAGCAATGATCGGCTTGTTCGGCATAGCCCCTTCAAAAAGATGAAAAGGCAGTGACGCCTCGCCACCGACAGTGAGGGCCTTGCCGCCGCTGCCGAGCTGAACTTCCTTGATGGTGCCGCTGTAATTGACTTTGTAGGAATCGGCCGGCACCTTGCCGGCGCGCTCGGCAAGAGAGGTCTCCTCAACCGCCAGATCAGCAACCGCCAGTTCGGCATTGCCGGCAACCGGGGACGGCGCCGCTTTCTTCGCCTCCTCGGCGGCTTTCGCCTCCGCCGCTGCCTTGGCCTCCGCCGCTGCCTTGGCTTCGGCTGCTGCCTTGGCTTCGGCTGCTGCCTTGGCCTCGGCTGCCTTCTTCGCCTCTTCCGCAGCCTTTGCTTCAGCGGCGGCCTTGACTTCAGCCGCCTTTTTCGCCTCTGCCGCGGCCTTGGCCTCCGCTGCCTTCTTCGCCTCTTCAGCGGCTTTCGCCTCCGCCGCCGCCTTGGCTGCAGCATCATCAACTTTGGCAGGAGCAGCCGCCGGGGCAACAGGCGCTGCCGCAGGTACAGGTGCAGAGGTGCTCTCTGCCGGCTGCCGTTTCAGCACCGCCTCGGCGCTGGCAAAACTTGCCAGTGCCTCGAACTGATCATCGGTCAGGTTAAAGGCCTTTCTCAGGGCGTTGAGGCCCATCTGCACAGATTGCAACGCCATCTGACGTTCTCTTTCATTCATCTCATGCTCTCCTGCATCTTCATATTCTGGGGCAACGCCGGCTGGGGCTGCTTCCACCGCAGCTGCGCGCATTTTTTCAACCTCTTGACGGGCCTGAGCAATGATCTTTTCCGCCTCGTTTCTGGCCTCAGAAAGCATTCTGTCCCGTTCGCCCGTATCCACCGCCACGGCAGGCGCGGTAGTGACCTCGATGGCTGGGGCCGCCGGTTTTGCAACCGCCGCCTCCTCAAAGACCGGCCGCGGACCGAGCTTGGCCCGTTTGACGATCTCCGCAACCGCCTCTTCCCATTCGATGGCCATAATGTGCACCCCGGCCACGCCCTTGATCTCCCGCACCTGGTTGATGATATCAACGCAGATATTGATGCCCTCTTCCTGCTTGTCTTTTGCATCCTGCATCCGGCTGATGACCTCGTCAGGGACATCCATGCCGGGCACGACATTCTTCATGTGCCTGGCCATACCCAGCGATTTCGGCGGGGGGACGCCGGCCAGGATATAGACCTTCTCATGGATGCCGAGTTCACGCACCATCTCCATGAAGCGGGCAAATTT
Source organism: uncultured Desulfobulbia bacterium (assembly GCA_964624225.1). GTDB lineage: Bacteria > Desulfobacterota > Desulfobulbia > Desulfobulbales > SURF-16 > DB1. The sequence goes on from CAZUZJ010000059.1 coordinate 9,643, forward strand.
ATCAACGTTGTAAATGATCTGGGTCTGGACAAAATCAGCGCCATTTGCGACCTTTTTGCCAAGGCGCGGGGCGCGGAACTCAAAGGGATGGGCGAAGGGGTTGGCGGCACAGCCGAGGAAAAGGCGGGGTTCAGCGGCTTTAATCTCCTCGCCACACTGAAATTTTCTCTCATCCCGCATCGCCCGGACCATGCCGAGCAGCTGGATCGAGTCCATATCGAACACGCCTTTTGAACCGGGATGATTGCCGAACTTCTGATGATCGCCGGTCAGACAGAGCAGGTTTTTCAGTCCCAGGGCGGCGGCGCCGAGAATGTCGCTCTGCATGCCGATGCGGTTGCGGTCCCGACAGGTCATCTGGATGACCGGCTCCACCCCTTCCTGCAGGGTGAGGAGGCCGGCGGCGATACTGGACATACGAACAATGGCGGTCTGGCAATCGGTGATATTGACGGCATCAACATGGCCTTTCAATATCCGGGCCTTCTTTCTGACCACCTCCGGGTCGCTGCTTTTCGGCGGCCCCAGCTCTCCGGTGACGGCAAAGGCGCCGGAGGTCAGAATTCTCTCTAAACGACTTCCCGATTTCATTCGGATCTATCCTTCTGTCTGATGTTAGTGGAAATACATAGAGGAAATGGCGTCAGTCGCCGCATCAGGCCGCCGGCCCGTGACAGCCGACATCCGTGAGGCCGCTGCCGGTGCCGAGATCGCGCCGCATATCCATGTCAAAGAGGACACGCTCTTTCTTCTTGTTTATCCCCAGCGCATCGCGCTTTGCCTCAATCTTTTCGATCATGATGCGGGCGATCTCTTTTGGGTCCTCGGCCACGTTCCAGTGAGCACCGTGAACCCCCATCATGCCCTCCAGGAGAAATTTATTGAAGGCCTTGGCCCCGGTGGTGGGAAGACTCTGGAAAACAACCTGGGCGCCGCTGGCGACAAAATACTGACCAATGGCCACCGCCTTTTCACTCATCCAGAGCGGCGCGGTGCCGATGGCGGGCAGATCGCTGATATCGTCGCCCAGGCCACCCTGGCGCACCATCTCGGTGGCGGCAATGAGGATACGACTGTTATCGACGCAGGACCCCATGTGCAGCACCGGCGGCATGCCCACCGCCTCGCAGACCTCGCGCAGTGAATCGCCGCAGAAGCGAGCCGCCTCCGGGTTGACCAGTCCGGCCCGGCCCAAAGAGGTGGCGGCGCAACCGGTGGCCAGCACCAGGATATTGTTTTTGATCAGTTCCCGGACAATGATTTCGTGGGTGTCATCTCCCAGCTTGAAGTTGTCGCAGCCGACAATAACGCCGACACCACGGATGCGCCCGTTAATGATGTTATCGTTCAATGGCCGGTAGCTCGCCCGGAAACGGCCACCGAGCATGTAGTTGATGGTCTCGTGGGAAAAACCGACCACAACGTCGAGTTTGCTTTCCTGCGGGATATGGAAAGCACCCCGTTTCTTGAAGTTCTTGATGGCTTGGGTGAGGATCTTCTTGGCAGACTCGATGGCCTCGTGCTCCTCGAACTGAATATGAACGCCACCGGGCATCTTGGCCCGGTAGTTGGTGGTGATGATATCGGTGTGGAAGCTTTTCGCCACCTCGGCCACCGACTGCATGATACACTGCACATCAACCACCATCGCCTCCACCGCGCCGGTGGAGAGGGCGATCTCCTGCTGGACAAAGCCGGCTGCCACCGGAATGCCGCGGCGCATGAGGATCTCGTTACCGGTGCAGCAGACGCCGGCCAGGTTGATGCCGGTGGCACCCTGCTTTTTGGCCAGCTCAATCATATCCGGCTCCTGGGCTGCCATACAGAGGGCCTCGGCCAGCAGCGGCTCATGGCCATGGACGGTGACGTTGACCTGATCGGCTTTGAGCACGCCGAGATCAACGACGGAGCGCCGCGGCACCGGGGTGCCGAACATGATGTCGGTCAGCTCGGTGGAAAGCATGGAGGATCCCCAGCCGTCAGCCAGGGCGCAGCGGGCGGCCTGCAGCATGATGTTGTGATATTCCTGATCCACTCCCATGTGGGTGCGGTGCATGGTTTCCACCACCTCGCGGTCGATGCCGCGCGGTTCGACCCCGAGACTCTTCCAGATGGCCTGCCGTTTCGGCACCGCCCGTTTCAGCATGGAGATCGGGGTGTTTTCCTGCTTGCCGAACTCGGCCAGGGCCTTTTCCCCCAGTTCCACGGCAATCTCGTTGACCTCGCGGCCCTCGGTGACG
>CAZUZJ010000060.1:0-439 GCA_964624225.1 uncultured Desulfobulbia bacterium
TCGTTGATCAGGTCAATTCGGTCATTAAATGAGTGATTACGCCGGAAAATTTGCGTTCCTCGTCGTAATCCCTTCGTTGATCAGGTCAATTCGGTCTCTGCTGATGATCGTCGATGGTGGAGGGGTGTACGCCTCCGTCGTAATCCCTTCGTTGATCAGGTCAATTCGGTCCGATCGACACCGAGCACAAGATGCACTTTGTCGGTGTCGTAATCCCTTCGTTGATCAGGTCAATTCGGTCATGGTAACGGCAATGTGTGGGATGACGCACTGTTGTCGTCGTAATCCCTTCGTTGATCAGGTCAATTCGGTCGGTCAAAATGGAGGGCGAGATGCATGGAGTAAAGGATGTCGTAATCCCTTCGTTGATCAGGTCAATTCGGTCTTCCGCCATCTGCTCACATTTGCAGTGAATTGGAGGTGTCGTAATCCCTTCGTT
>CAZUZJ010000060.1:516-11484 GCA_964624225.1 uncultured Desulfobulbia bacterium
GCCATCTGCTCACATTTGCAGTGAATTGGAGGTGTCGTAATACCTTCGTTGATCAGGTCAATTCGGTCTGCGGCCTTGGCCGGGCCAGTCCCGCCAAGGGCTCACAGATCGATTTACGCGAACCTGCCGTCCGTTTGTGACGGCAGCGGGCAAACAGCGTGTTTTCTGGGCCGGTTTTCATGGGAACCTCCTCGATATTGTTAATCTTTTTTCAAGAACGCAGACCTCGTGCGGATGAAATTCAACAAACTTCATCATATCAACAGGTTGTCAAAGAACCTGCCCGGAAGGATTCCGGTCCGCGGAGAGGCCCCGCAAGCTGTTTTACAGTATCACAAATTCATGGTCCGGGTCAACGTATGAGCCGAGACCGATGATTTCCGTTTTGACTCGGCATCCTTCGCAGAGCGGGATGTACTTGACGCCGTCGAGTTCCATGTCGATGACCCCGGCGATGCGGCTGCGCAGGATCGCGAAGTTACGCTCGTTCACCTCGATCTCGAACTTGGATTGCTGCACCCGCACCCCGTAATCCTTGAGGATTTTCGCCACCCGGTACAGGCGGCGGGGGTCGGCGATGTCATAGATGGCAAGCAACCACATCAGATCACCTCCCAGTCGAGCCGGCTGAAACTGATCCCCTGCCCCTGGATGACGGCCTTGTCCATGCAGCCGGCGCAAACCCGGTAGATGCGGACCGCATCCTCAGCGAGATCGAGATTTTCAAAGCAGTAAAGACGAATCTGCCGGACCTCGCGGGAATCGAGCCGGCACTCGAAAACCGAACGCTGGCTGCGGATGCCGAGCTCCTTCAGAAACTTATGAAAACGGGTCCGGCGCCGGTTGCAGACGATATCATAGACCACCACCGTATTCATGGCAGATCCTCATTTGTCGGAATCGTGGCTATTACGATTCCAACGGGCCGTGTTTTGTCACTCGTTGTTTTCACTTTCCAGCCTGCCAAGGTTTGCGGGTTTTACGAGACCATCTCATTTCAATTGCAGAGGTTGATAGACAAGCAACGAGCCCTCGACAACTTTGCGGTACATGCCGGCCTGGGCGACCAGGGCATCGGCGTAGGTGATGACCCGTTCTTCGGGCGGATAGAAAAATTCGGTGGTCAGTTTGCGCTCGAAATTCTCCACCACCCGACGAAAGGCGTCATCCTTCAGTTTGACGGCGGGCTTGCCGCCGCTCTCCTCCGCATCGGCCTCATCCGGGCCGTCCCCGCCCATGCGCTGGGGCGGTACGTCGAACTGACCGGAACTGTCGAGATCGCTCATGTGGCCGTAAGGATCGGCGGTAATATCCGGGGCCGGCGCATCGGGGGCTGCATCCGGCAAAACCGGGTGCTCGACGCGGAAGTCCTCCGGTTTGAGGATCCGTAGATTGAAGAGGGAGAGCATCAGGGTATCAACGATGATGATCCGGAACTCCTCCATCAGATCCATGACCAGGGAATGACGGCCGTAATCCGGAACATGGAGAAAAGCGGGATAGGGATCGAGATTAACCTGACGAATGGCGGCGTAGACCCGGTTGAAGAGAAAGGTATAGAGCAGGGAGAGCACGGCGTTGACCGGATCGGTGGGGGGCCGGCGCACCCGGCGGGCAAAGCCGTAATCATGCTGCAATCCCCAGCGGAGGGCGTTGAAGTAGAGGGCGCTGCCCCTGCCCTCGTAACCGCGCAGGGATTCAATGGAATCAGCGACGGCGACGCCGGCAAAGAGGTTTCTGATCTCCCGGGCCGCGACCTTCGGTTCGCTGCGGTTTCTGGTCCGGCGGATGCGCATGAGCAGGGTGATCATGTTGGCCAGTTTGCCGCGGACGATCTCCCGGCAGAGGCGCAGACCGAACTCGGTATCGTCGAGCAGACAGAACTGGCGCTTGCGCAGCATGACGTTTTTCGGCTCCGGGGCGGCAAAACGGCCCTGATAGCGGCCGTCGCGGGAACAGAACACGGTGTCGATCGCGTGACGGAAAAGCAGGGAGCGGGCGGCCGGGGTCAGTTCGATGTTGCCGAAGAGCACCACCTGTTTCAATTTCTCGACAAAGAGGGTGTGGTGGGTGTCCTCGCCCTTTTTGACCAGCAGGTGACGACCCTCGCGGACAATGCGGGCACCCTGGGTGGCGATGTAGATATGCATGACGATTCCCTCGCAAAAACAACTGATGTAAAGTTCAGACAAGATGACGACGCCACGCGGCTCCGGGGCGACAGAAACCACGCGGCGTGCCGGTTCAACGGCTTTCCAGTCTGACCAGGCGGTCGCGGAGATGGGGCGGCACCTCGTCAAGCTGAAGGAAGCTGACGTTGCCGCTGCCGTCCGGCTTTGTCGGATCCGGTTCCAGGCTGGTGGTCACTGCATCCGGCAGGGTCCACATGCAGCCGGTGGCCGGATCGACCACCAGCCAGCCGATTAAACCGCCGAAAAAGAGGTTGCCGGCCACATACCAGCCGCTGACGCTGCGCTGCACCGGCACGGTGCGGCTGGCATAGCCTTCCTTGGTGAAGGTGATGGTGTAGTCGCGGCCGGAAAAGTAGCCGGCCTTGGCATCGAGGCTGACGGTGGTCGGGGTGGTGCCGGTGAAGAACACCTGGCCGCTCTGATCGGCGATGGTGATGGCTGCCTTGTCCGGCTGGCTGTTGATCGCCACCGGGTAGACGGATTTGCCGACAATGCTGGCGCAGCCGGCGGTGAGGCCCAAGGCCAGCATGGCGGCGACCGTCATGGTCAGGGTGGATGTTTTCATTTTCTTCTCTCCTTGTCAGATGATGAATGAGACCGACAGCGGTGGCTGCCGTGTTTTTCATCATTCAACACAAGGAGCGGGAAGAAACCCAGGATTGCAACGTTGCACAGGAAGGGAAACGCTCAGGCCCAGTTAGCCATTTTCGGAATCGGCACGCTGGCAAAATGCTTTTGATTCATGACCCGACAATCCAGCGGCGCAGCTCGTCGCGCAGATGAAGCACCGCTTCTGCCTCCACCAGCCTGATCCTCATTTTTTCGGCGCGCTCCCGGTCGTAGTCGGAAAGCCGCCGGGCCGAGACCAGCATGGCGCGGCCGAAGAGTCCGCCGGCCCGGTCGGCCAGGGTGTCGAGTTCATTCAATGCCTCGGTGGCTCGCGAACCGGACTGCGTTTCCCTCTCAGGATTGCTCGCCTTACAGGAGATGAGGTGCAGGCGGTTGGCGTGGGTGAAGAGGACATCAAACTCGTTTTTGGTGGGTTGGCGGCCCTTGCCGTCCCATTCCACCTCGACGTTCATGGCCAGATCAAGACCGCGCAGACCAAGATCCTTGACGCTCCAATAGACGTATTCCTCCAGCCAGCCGCCGTGGCAGAAAAAGATTTTCTCCCTGGACGGCATATTGAGTCCGGTTGAACTGACGCGGCCCGCCACACCGCAGACTTCAAGCAACGACACAAGATCATCCGCGCCCGGCCCCAGATCGTTGACATGGAGCGTGGCATACGCGGGATTTTTGCCGCAGCGGGCTATGGCGTTGTTCAACCGGCCAAGGAGAGGGCTGTCAGCGGTGAGCAGTCGCGCCAGGTCATGCAAACCAGGGCGGCGCACGGGGGGCGGATTTTTTCCGGACAACGGATTCATGCCGTAGGCAAGGAGGCAGTCGCGCACCTTGACGAAATTATCCCGCACAGGGATGAAATCGTTTATCGGAGCGAGCTGCACGAGCTTGCCATGAAACGTATCAAGGTAGACTATGCGCCGGTTGTTGAAATAAAAGGATTGAAAGGCGGCGAGCGCGGCGATCTTGGTGCCGCCGGTGACATTCAGCGTCAACTCCGTATGCGGGCAGTTTTTGATGATTTCCTCGCAGGTCTGCTGCATGGCGCCGAAATCATAGGCAGAAGCAATTTCCCTCATTTCCACCTCGATACCGCGCGGCTGCACGATGTTTTTCAATCGGTCCGCCTGGGCCTTCATCTCAGGCGAGACGAGCAACAGGGCCTTGACCGGTTTTTCCAGGAGCAAGGGAACAAGATTGGGGATGGGCTGATCGGAGATGAGGCAGACATGGGTCTGGTGCTGAACCGCATTATTTTTTATCATTTCTCATCCCAGATTGGCTGTTCTTGTCCGCTCGCCATTGCCCTGCCCGGCACATACGGTTTATGCAATTTCAGAACTTCTGATGTCGTGACGCAATTTCAATAGGTTATGCCACCATCAGGGATTCTGTCCCGTTATCAGTTTAAGTGCCTAAAATACTTGAAGTACTTAAAGTGCCTAAAGTTAAAGGAGTTATCTGATCAGAAAGTACCGCAACTTCAAATACTTTAGGCATTTTAAGTACTTTAGGCACTCTTCTCGAATCGCAATCCTGGTATCAAAGTAAAATCTACCGAAGTCAGGTTGTCTGAATTTTCAATTTCACCCGGCGCGGACTCACTTTGCATAGCGGCGAAAACGGACATGGCCAAAGACATGGCTGATTTCCACCCGACCATCCGGCAGATGCTCTTCCACCGCCTGGCGGCTGGTGGTGGAGTAAACCGGGATCAGACCAAGACGGCAAGCCTCGCCCACGGCCAGAAAGGTGGCCCCGAATTCCCCTTGGATGAGGACAAAATCACCGAGCCGGGCAGAGTCGGCAAGCCAGGTGAAAACCGGCGCCAGATACGGGGTGAGATCGTCAATCTCCGGCGGCACCTGGGACCAGAGAGCCTGAATTGATTCCGGCGGAAAGATGATGTCGCCAACCCCAAGCGAGGCGCGGGCGTCGTCCGCCTGCTGCCCGGTGAGTCGGTGGTTGAAAAGCAGCAAGAGCGAGGATTTATTAGAGTTGGTTGACATGGGGATTTCTTTTTCTCACCCTGCAATTATTTCATTGAGACCTTCAATCACGAGATTTAATTGCCCGGCGGTGGCTTTCCCGATTTTTTGCCCAAGCGAAAATTCCTTCGTCAGCAAGGGCCTGTTCAAATTCCGGATTCAATTTCACGCATTCGGCATCTAACCGATTTTGCTCCACCTTGTTCAGCTTTTCTCGGATCGCTTCCTGAATGGCCTTGCTCCGATTTGGAAAAACGCGGGATTTGACCAGAATATCAAGCCGGTTTAAAATATCTTCTTCAATTGAGATAGCGATTTTTGCGGTTGCCATCATTTCACCTCCTGATATTACAACATATCACACCAGGATGTTTGACAACAGGCAAGGCGTGATAATGGCCGATGCGGGATGCATGGCGTTTTTTACACAGCGGATGAATCCGCGCCCGGTTTCCTACAGGGTAAAAATGGCCCGGCAAATGCCGGCAAAGAGGCCAACGGGAACGGCGAGCAGAATCACAACACCGAGGCAGCCGCCCTTGCCGTTGCCCTTCTGCTCCGCGCCCGCGTCCTTCTCGCACTCCTCGTACATGATGTAATCGAGGGCGTCGTCATCGTGAAAGAGGTTGTCGTTGTCGTCGTTGGGCATTGAGGGTTCCTTTTTGACGCAGGTGCATGGGGAACGGTTCAGCAAAATTTTCAGGGAACTTACACAGCAGCCGACCCTGGTCACCCCGGAAACAGCCGCCGCATGACATTTATGCCGGTATTGACAATACTAAAAAATGATTTTATCATTGTCAAACATGCAACAATAAAACAGGCACGCAGCCACTGGCGGTGTCAAAACTTTCTTCAACCTTTTGCCCGGCAAGACATGATCTTCGTCCCCCGCGCCATAACGCCGGTTTTTCAAAAGACCCTTGGCCAATTTCCGGCGGTGCTGGTCACCGGCCCACGGCAATCGGGAAAGACCACCTTTGTCCGCCAGGCCGCCGGCCAGACAACAGCCTATCAAAGCCTCGACGATCCACTGGAACGCGCGTTTGCGGCCAGCGATCCGAACGGCTTTCTCGACCGGTTCAAGGATCAAAGCCTGATCCTTGACGAAATCCAGTACGCACCGCAACTACTGCCGTACCTGAAACTGCGGATCGATCAACAACGGCGCGCAAGTGGCCGCTTCATCCTCACCGGATCACAGCAGTTCCAGCTGATGCGCAATGTGAGCGAATCCCTTGCCGGCCGGATCGCCATTCTGGAACTCTTGCCGTTTGGCCGGCTCGAATATCCCGGCGGCTCCCCGGACAGTCTGTCCGCCTGTCTCTGGCAGAGCAGTTATCCCGAACCCGCGCTTTTCCCGGAACAGCGTAATCTCTGGCTTTCCTCCTATCTGAGAACTTATCTTGAGCGCGATGTCCGGCAGTTGCTTGACATCGGCAATCTGCGTCTTTTCGAAACTTTTATCGCGCTTGCGGCGTCCCGCCACGGCCAGGAATGGAACATGGCCGATCTTGCCCGCCAGTCCGGCGTTTCCCAGCCAACGGTGAAATCCTGGGGCGCCGTGCTGGAGGCCTCGTATATCGCCTTTTTTCTTCCCCCCTATTTCCGCAACTTCGGCAAACGAGTGATAAAAACGCCGAAATTCTACTTCCTGGACAACGCCCTTGTCGCCACCCTCACCCGTCAACCCGGCCCGGATGCGGCATTGGCCGGTCCGATGGGAGGGGCGTTTCTCGAAGGATGGGTGATAAGCGAGGCGGTGAAAACTTTCACGGCCAGGGGCGAAAAACCGGCTCTCTTTTTCTGGCGTTCCCATGACGGCCTGGAGGTCGATCTCCTTATCCAGGCGCAAGGCAGGCTGTGGCCGGTTGAGATCAAGCTTACCGCAACGCCGACCGAGCACCATCTGAAACCGATAAACCGCTTCCTTGCCCTTGCCGGACCAGAGGCGGCACACCACGGCACATTCGTTTGCCTGGTTCCGGAACAGCGGCCCCTGCCGGGAGGACACCTTGCTCTGCCGTGGCATCATTTCCCCCAGTGGCTCAAGGAACTGACGGCCGGCTGAGCGTGGGAGAGAGGTTGGCCGGAAACGCATTATTGCCGTGACGTCCTGGGTGGTTCGGTCAATGGAGATACCATTATGAACGCGATGCCCAACCCGCCGCACCCCGGCGAAGTGCTCAGGGAAGAGATTCTGAAACCCCTGGGGCTTACCGTGACCATGTCGGCCAGGCTGCTTGGCGTCAGCCGCAAGTCCCTTTCCAAAATTGTCAACTGCGAGGGCGGCATTACTGCCGAGATGGCAATCCGGCTGGAAATGGCCTTCAAACCCAGCGCCGAATCGTGGCTGCGGCATCAGATCGCCCATGATTTGTGGCAGGCCAGACAGAAAGTGAATTTTCATGTCAAACCCATTGGCGACAAATAATGTTGCGCCAAATGTTCGCGATGCGCTGCTCAATTATTCCAGATGTATGCCGACGGCAATTGCGGCGGCATGGTATGAAGGAGGCGCATCGTTTTTGTTTCTTCAAGCAGCATGGGAAGAAAATTTTCGCCCATCCAGGCCCGCAAATCTTCCCATGTTTCCCGCTGCACCGGAGCAAAGCCATGGGCAAGGATGGATTCGTTACGCATCTGAAGATATCCCAGCAAAGCGGGAAGATGCGCAGCTGCAAAACCGCTGGCCGGTCCGCTGGTTAATTTCCCCACCATCATCCAGGCGGCGTAAAGCCCGGCTTGATGCTTACCATCGCGGTTTACCGGGATATCTATCCCGGCCGGAATGCGTTCCGGCGGGATGTCTGAAGTATCAATTTCGCACATGGTGCGCAAAAGCCACTGAGCGGACCACTCGATCAGTCGATAAACGCGAGCCACCGCGTCGTCGTAACGACCTTGGGTGGCCCGACGTTCGGCGTTGCGCCAGAGGTCGAAAATGCGCAGGGGTTCCTGCTTGGTCGACTCTTTCACAAGCGATTTGAGCACGCCAAGATGCATGCCAAGATCTCCACTGACAAATGCTGCATAAATTTCAAGAAGGCGCAGGGCTTCGGCATGGTCAAAACGATCCCAGGCGGCAAAGGCGTTGGACAGGTCACGACTGCGGGACAGGCGGCTGCCCAAAACCCTGTCTCGTGGTTGTGGAATGGAGGCAAGACCATCCGCCGACTCATCGTAGGCAAAACGCTGCCAAGCGGACAGATAAGGAGTCATGGCCCGCTGGAGCCTGACCGCGTCGATATTGGCCAGCACGCTTGCCTCCGTTCCATCGCGCACCTTGACCAGGTCAGCTCTGTTGCCGGTGACAAGTTGCAGATCAACACCTTCCGTTTCAAGGACTGCAATTACCAGGGCTGCGGTCATGGTTTTGGTGCCGCCGGTGTAATCGGCGACGATTCGCGCCTCGGGAAATTGTTCCCCGAGACTGATAAGCGCTTTTTGGATGACGTCCACCGCGCCGTCCAGGTCATCGGCCGGGACGGTCACCACTTTATAAGAGCTTTCCACGAGTCCGGTCTGGGCCGGAATATTCGGCAATGACGGTTTTTCTTCATTATGAATTGCCTTAATACACAGACCTTTGCCAACGATCTATATCCGAACCCGACTTTCCTGTACCTGCGTCTTTCCCTGAGCAGACAAAACAGACTAAATCGGGACGCAGGTCGCGAATGGCGGTGACAATGGGCTGATGAGAGCCACCCACCGTGCAGATGAGAATGGTTTTGCGGGTCATGCCGAATACTCCTCATGGGATATCATGTCTCTTTTGGCAAAGCGTCAGGTATTCATGAACCGGCGGCAGGGTGGCGGTGGAATGTCCCGGCCCATTTCGGCTGCGAGCCAAAGCATTATGGCGTCCTGAATATTATACAAAGCTTCCTGCCTGGTGGCGCCGTGGACTGGGCGACAAACAACCGACCTCGTCGCTCAGGGAGATGATGCGCGGAAATACAGCCGCATGGTCATTTACGGTTTTCTATTCTTGCCTGAAGGTCTTCCAGAGATAACAGCTCCCCTGGCTGGGCCACATGGCGTTTCAATCTCCGGTCGATTTCAGCCATATGGCTTGTGCCGGGACGGGAACCGCTGCCGCCTCGGCGGCAATGCTGTCCCACAGATCCTCGACAAGCAGAATTTTTCAGGGGTCGTCAGCCGGTTTATTTCAGGAATATCCGATGCGCGCATGGTTAGGCCTCCTCATTGTTTCGTTGCTATAGATCGTCTATCCTACCGTTTTTCGATACGTTTTTGAACTTTTTTGTCCTTGTGGCAGGATCGGGAAAAACCTGACGCGGTCGTCATGCGCCTGCAAACCGAAAATTTCGGCGCCTGGCGATAAACGACTGATCCTCGACGATCAGTTCCTCCCTGCGTAGTCGGCAAAAGAGGTCGTCGCAATCGTCATCTTGCATTAGGGGTGAAGTCAGTTTTCCACTTTTACGATCCTGAAGAATTTACCTCCCACCGGTTCCACAGTGACATTGGCCCTCACTTGTTTCTTTTTCCTGATTCTTCCAATGATTTCTTCGGAAACCATGGTGCGATCAGCACCAATTTGGGCCTCCGCTTTTTTCTTTGCATCGCAGATCGCCGACAGAGTCTGACTGCCAGGGTTCCAGGCAAGCGCCGCGTTTTCCCAGACGAATTGCACTGGGGAAGAAGAAACAGATGATCCTGCCATGGGAGTGGATGCCTTGTTTTTCGGTTCGTTAACGCTGGACTCCGGGGCATCGCCGTTCTTCCAGCGCATCTGCCCGTACCCCACCGCCGTTTTCGCACCAAAACCGAGCCAATCGAAGGCGTGGGTGAAGGCGACGCTGATAAGGTTCTGCCAGCGGTTGGCCAACATCTCAGGCAGTCGCGCTTTTTCGCACTGGACATAAAAGACGAATCGGTTCTTTGGTGGCAACACAAGGAAGAAATTAGGCACGGGTGACTCGCAGTCCGCGGGCGTTGCCCCGTCCTGGTAGTATTTGCCGTGATGGGGATTCAGGATGTCCAGGCCAAGCGAGTTGCCGGCGGTTTCCGGAAAAACATCCCAGAAGGAGAGCGCGCCTTTGTAGCTTATGGACTCACGGAGTTTCTTGGTGTCAATCAGCGCGGTCAGAAAGGCGCGGGGATTGTCCGTGAAGGGCTTGCGCTGTTCGGCGGTGGTCACCGCCTCCATGAAACGGCGCACGTCTTCCAAATCGAGGCGTGCAACTGCTGCGCGGTAAGCAGCCATGCGGATTTCGGCCATCCGGGTAAGCACATCCAACCCTCGCGGCAGTCCGGCTGTGCCCTTAAGGCAGGCGGCGGCCGCCTCGAAACCGAAAAGACGCCAGAGGGCGAGAATATCCCAGCTGTTGCAGTCAGTTTCATCCGGCATCAGGGCCAGTTCCTCGGCAGCCTTGCGCAGCACCCCCTTGACCCCGCTGCCGGCGAGATAGGGCAGGCCGTAAGGCGAAAGAAAGGCGAAGCCGTTTTCCACCGGGTGTTCCATGCCTACCCCGGTGACGAAGGGCGAGGTTGACACAGCCTCGAAGCGGCGCACCGACTCCTGGTCGAGCGCATCGGCCGTGGCTTGCTGGCGGCAACGAAGGTGACGCAGTGTCTCGACGGCAGGCCGGCCCACTGACAGCATCTTTTGCAAGCCATCTTTCTTGTTGTCTATCTCCCAGTGTTGTTGAGTCCAGACCGGAAAGTAGAGGCCGAACCGGTGGCCAGGCGGCGCTTGGTCGCCGACAAGGTGTTTGTTCAGGTAATCGGGAATTGCGGGGATACCCATGTTGACTGCCTCCTGTGTTTGACGGCTATGCGTAGGCGAGACGGTGACCGAGGGGCTGCGGAATGTTCCGACCCACTTTCTCCGCGTTGTCGAGCCACAGAGACATGACCTCCTGGTGGGTCGCACCGTGGGCCATGCAACCCGGCAGCCCAGGCACCTCGGCTATGAACTCCTGGTCCTCGTCACTCCAGTAGATGATGATTTCATACCGGCTCATGATTCGTCAGATCCCTTGACTGCAGCAGCGAACTGGCGAAGCCAGCGTAATAGTTCCATGGTCTCTTCGGTTGCCCGGCGGTAGAGCGAGGAGTCGTCAGCGCCGTGGAGGAAAGTCATGACCTGGGCGAAATCTGCCTGGCATAGGAATCGACGATGCAGCCATTCC
>CAZUZJ010000061.1:0-11418 GCA_964624225.1 uncultured Desulfobulbia bacterium
GGTAAGCCGGGCGTTGGCCTCGGTAAAGAGATCATAGTCGGTGATTCCCCAGACTTCGACCCAGGAGGAGTGGAAGTCCCCATCTTCGTAGATTTCAAAATCCTCATGATTGTGCATGAACAGGGCGCGGATATTTGCCCAGTTGGCGCTGCCGCCGAGGAAATAGAGTTTGCGGTAGCCAGTGAAGGCGCGCAGGATGGTGTTGTGTGAAATCGTCAGCGGATTGCGTGAGGCGGTGCGAAAGGTGATGGTGTCGGGGATGCCGGTCAGGGTGGCAAAGACGCCGCGGGCGGTGCCGTTGCGCGGGGTATAGAAATGGGTAAACAGCATACCTTGACCGGCAATCGCATCGAAATGGGGAGACGGGACAAGGGGATTGCCGAATGAGCCGGTGAGATGGGAGGCGAAGGATTCGAGAAAGATGACGACAATATTCGGCCGGCTCAATTCCTTGGGCAGCGGATGGACGTAGCGGGCCAGCAGCAGTTTTTCCGGGTCAGGATCGTCGATGCCGAGGTGGGTGGTCAGACGATCGTGATAGTGGGACAGGGCCAGGGGGTCGAAGGGCTGTTCCGCTTCCGCGGTGCTCAGCGAATTGGCAAAGAAGAGCAGAGGGTTGAGGGTAAGATCCGCGGTGAAGGTATCGGCGGAAAAATAGGCATCGCTCCAGCGCAGCGGGTAGAACGAGTAATTCCCGTATATGCCGGCGCCATAGCAGACAATGACGAACACGGTCACCAGAGCGCGTTTCCCCCGTTGCGGCGTGATCGCAAAGCGTCCGGCAATATCGGGGGGCGGGGTCAGGACGTGCATGATCAGATAGCAGAGGATCCCGCCCAGCATGAGGCCAACGGCGCCCCAGACCACGGGGTAGGTTTCCCAGACCATCTGCAACGAGATCAGCGGATTCTGGAGATAGCGCAGGGCCGAGGCGTCAATGTGCTCGTTCAGATAGGCATAGTTGCCCAGGTCGAACAGATAGAGACAACAGAGCACCAGGGCGAGCAGGGTATAATGCTGCAGCCAGAAATCCCGCGCCCTGGCGGAGCGGGTTGGATCAAGAGGCCGTACCAGTCCCAGCAGGACCCCGGGCAGCAGCAGCAGCAGGATCAGCCGCAGGTCGAATTTGAGGCCGAGATAAAAGGCCTGCGCCAGGGCGCCCGTCGGCACGGCTGCTTCCGGCGGGGCGAAGAGCAGATAAAAAACCACCCGGTACAGGGTGCAGAGCGCCAGCATGATGAGCAGCGGCACGAAGAAAAAGCGGAGGCGTCGGCTGGGTGGCTTCATCGTTGCTTCACCGGTCGGAATCGTTGGCCGTGGCCATGGGGATCCCAGAGTTTGCCGGGGGAGCGGACAGTCGCGGCATATAGGCGCGCAGAAATGCGCCCTTCTCACCGTCAGGGCCGAAGGTGCCGCGGAAATGGAGAAGTCTGGTCGCCTTGCGCGCCTTCTCGTTGTCCCAGCCCTCGAACTCGATCCGGTAGAGGGCGGCAAACAGCACCGAGCGCCCTTCACCATGATGACAGTGAATCAGCATGGGATAGTTGTCCGGATCAGCGGCAATCTTCAGGAAGGCGGCAACGGTCTCCTCCTCGGGTACCTGTTTGGAGGGGAGATGGTAATAGCGGACGCCGAGCTTTTCCAGCAGCCGTCCTTCCTCCTGCGGCGGGAAATCCGTTGACTCGTCTGTTCGGAGGTCGATCACGGCTTTGAGCTTTTTGTCGCGGACGGTTGTCGGCAGATCCTCCGCCGGAATGACCGCCGACTGGTAGACCCGGTGCGGGGTGATGGTGGTAAAGCGGTGACCGCTGGTTGCCCAGTATCCCCAGAAAAGGGCAATTGTCAGGCAGATCAGCAGGATGATCACAAGCAGGGGTTTGGGCCAGCGTTTCAGTGTTTTCGGTGACATACGGCTCCTTGCGCTGTCTGTTCGGTAAAAACCGCGGCAGGGGCGGGGGCAAGCGGTTGGTAGCGGGCGAGGGCCAGTTCGATCTTGGCCAGCACCTCGGCAGGGGTTATCATTGCCATCCTCCCCGGGCGGGTTTTCCGGGTGATTGGTTGCCGGGTATCCCGGATCATGGTGTACTTGTCGATGACGAGATCCGCAAAGCGTTGATACGGTCCGCAGCGCCGCGGGTCGGAATAGCCGTACAGGGCGACGGTGGGAACATTCAAAGCCACGGCCATGTGCATGGGACCGGTGTCCGGAGCCACCACCACCCTGGCACCGGCCAGTTGCAGCAGGGTGTGGCGGACCGGTCGTTCCAGGGCGATAACAGGTCGGCAGCGGCAGCGGCCGACAATCTCTTCACTGATGGCATGCTCCCGCCGGCTGGGACCACCGACAAGCATGGGCTGGAGATTGAGCCGCTTGTCAACGGCATCCATGACTTCGGCATATCGTTCCGCCGGCCAGTCTTTATCAGGCTTGGACGAAGCCACCACGAAGGCGGCCACCGGCCGGGAAATTGCCCGGAAGAAACGGTCCTGCCAGGCGCGCTCTTCCTCGGTAATCCGGATGGCCCAGTCCAGGGGGGCCGGGGCGAGGTGCAGGTGATCGAGAAATTCGAAGAATTGATCGAGCACATGGGCCGCCGGTCGGCGGGCGATTCGACTGTTTGCGAACAGCCACTGCCCTTCCCGGGATCGCCGGAAATCGTAGCCGAGTTTTCTGTCACCGCGCACGCAGAGCGAAACCAGGCTTGCCTTGATGCTGACCTGGAGCATGAAGACCAGGTCGAAGCGCTCCCGGTTGAGCTGCCGAAAAAGTTCGCCCAGCGCCTTCAGCCCGCCGGACCGGGAAAAGACGATGAAACGGTCGATGTTCTGCTGATGCCTGACCAGTTCGAAGGCCAGTGGTTGCAGGATCCATGTGATATGCGCATGCGGTCTCGCCGTGCGCAGACGGTTGACAAAGGCCAGCGTATGGACTACATCTCCCAGGGCGGAAAGACGGATAATCAGGATACGTTCTCGGGTTATCATGGTTTCATTCAACTGTGGCAGGCTGCAGTTGCACGGGTTTGCCGAAAATACCCTGAAGGCCGATTCTCTTCAACATTTATCGCGCGGGAAAGCGCAGGAGCGCGGGCTGTGAAAATCGACGTTTCCACCGGCGAGCTGGTTGACAAGGTGACCATCCTTTCCATCAAGCTTGAAAAGATCAGTGATCCGGTCAAGATCGCCAATGTTCGCCGGGAATACGAACTTCTTCTGCCGGCGCTGCGGGAATGCGGCATCGAGGTCGGCTCCCCTGAGTTCATCCAGTTGCGCGAGGTCAACCGGAAACTCTGGGAGATTGAGGACAGAATCCGGATCAAGGAGGCCGAGCAGTGCTTTGACCGGGAATTCATCGAACTTGCCCGCAGTGTCTATCAGATCAACGACCGGCGGGCGGAACTCAAGAAAGAGATCAGCCTGGCCAGCAACTCGCCCCTGGTGGAAGAGAAACACTATGTCGACTACAGCGGATAGTCGGTCGCCCGTCGCCGTCAACCCGGTCTGTTCCGCGGCCGGGGCGACGCCAGACCGGCATGATGCGGTGACAGCGCAAGCAAGAGCGACAACCTGAGGTCAACCGGCGGCCTGGTTGCGGATGATCTGCTCGACCATGGCCACATCCTCGGGGCGGTCGACGCCAAAACCCGTGTGGGTCGTGATGCCGACATGGATGTCAATCCCGTTTTCCAGCAGACGCAGCTGTTCGAGCTGTTCCCTCTGTTCCAGGATCCCTTTTTCCAGGGAGACAAAATGCTCCAGGGTTTTCATGCGAAAGGCGTAGAGACCGATATGCCCGTAGAACCCTTCGTTCTTTCCGTCCCTGGGAAAGGGAATGCGCGCCCTGGAAAAGAAGAGCGCCCTGTTATCGCGGGCCAGCACCACCTTGACCTGGTCCGGATTTTCCGCCTGGCGGCTGGAAATGGGATGGGCCAGGGTTGTCACCTGCACCTCGGCTCGGGTAAAGGGGAGGATGAGCTCGGTGAGCATCCCCGGATTGAGCGCCGGTTCATCGCCCTGGATGTTGATGACGACGCCGTTGTCAGGGACATGGAGCAGCCGGGCGGCCTCCAGAACCCGTTCCGTGCCGCAGGTGTGCTCCGGACTCGTCATCAGCACCGGAATTCCCAGCTGTTCCGCCGCGGCCCGGATCCGTTCGTCATCCGTGGCCAGGACAACCTGCCGCAGAGAGGGGCATTGCGCCGCCCTGGTGTAAACGTGCCAGATCATCGGCCTGCCGAGAATTTCGACCAGCGGTTTGCCGGCAAACCGGGAGGAGGCATAGCGAGCCGGTATGATGCCGTAGCAGGGGGGCAGGGTATGGGTGTTTGCTTGGATCGGTTCGTTCATGATGGGTAAAGAAAGGCGATGATTGTCGCACAGGCGTGCCGGGTGCCGCCCCGGCGTCTGGCAAGATAGGTGCTGATGGCCTTGATGGTTGTTTGCCGGTCCGGCGGCTGGGCGGCGCTGGCAAGCAGGGAGCGGGCCACCCCCTGCCAGTCTGCCTCCTGCCGGACAAGGTCCTGTTCGAAGATGCTCTGGCCGATCCAGGTGAAGTTGAACCAGGACGGTCCGATGACGGGCCTGACGCCGCTGCTGAGCGGTTCAAGAAAGTTCTGGCCGCCCAACGGGGCAAGACTGCCGCCGACAAAGGCGGCGGCGGCCAGTTCATAGGCGGCCGCCAGCTCGCCCATGACGTCCCAGACAATGATCTGACCCGGCTGCACCCCAGCGCTGATCGTTGAACGCAGCTGCCAGGGCAGGGGGTGCTTTTCGAGGCGCCGGCGCCAGAAGTCGAGACGGTGCATGTGCCGCGGGAAGAGGCCGATAACGGCATCATTTCTTTTTTTTCGGATCTCTTCGACAATATGGACAACGTCCTCCTCTTCCTCCTGTCTGACCGACCCGAGGACGATGAATGGCGCCCCGGCCGGCAGCAGGGGCGCCAGGGGGTTGTGGTGTCCGGTCGACGGGACGACATCGGCGATCCGGTCGAATTTGATATTGGCCATCTCCTCGACTCCATCCGGACCGAAAAGTTCACCAAAACGCCCGGCATCCTCGGGTGACATGGCGAGAATCCGGGTTGGACGCAGATCGCGCCAGAAGGAGGGCCAGAGCCGGTAGCGCGCCAGGCTGCGCGCCGTCATTCGGCCGTTTATCACGAGGACGTCGATCTTTTTCTTCCGGCAGCCAAAGAGCAGACCTGGCCACAGTTCGCTTTTCAGCAGAACGAGCAGGCGGGGGGTGATCGTTGTCAGTGCCTCTGCCATGAGCGCCGGATGATCAAAGGGAAAATAGGCCGTCTCGATGGTGATGTTCTGTTGTTGGCCGATGTCCCGTCTTCCTTTCTCAAGGATCTCGATGCCCTGGCTGGTCGTCGTGGTCAACAGCACCCTGACGGGCTGCGGGGGGCAAAGGTTTTTCATGATCTCCAGGGCCAGGAAGGATTCCCCCACCGAGGCGGACTGAATCCAGAGGTCGGCGGGGCCGGGGCGGTTTTGCAGAATACGCTGGGAAAAGCCCTGGGCGAGCCGTTTGTTCCTTTTGAGAAAGGGGATGGCAATGCCCCAGAGAAGCTGATAGCATAAAAGTCCTCCCCTGGTGGGCATGCCGATATGGTGGTTGAGGCTGCTGATCCGTGTATCTCCTTGTTTGAGCGGTCATGCGCGGAACCGGCTGGTTTCGGAGAGGTGGTCGGGCGCATGGGACAGTGCTTGCGGGAAGAATGTGGGCCATATATAAAGTATTGCAGGGATGAAGATCAAGCCTGAAATGCGGGCAATTATTCCGAACAGATCAGGAAAGTGGGAGCTGCAATACCTTCTCTGTTGAGTAACACATTCATTTTTCTGTTGATTTCAGCTATGCAGCCGGACGCTCAAGGAAAATATTCCCATTACAAGGAAGTGGTCCTGTGGTAAATTTTTTGATGGCGGGAAGCCTGGTCGCCGTCCGGGATACTGTTCCCAAAGCCACGCAGAC
The DNA here is from genome assembly GCA_964624225.1 of uncultured Desulfobulbia bacterium. Classification (GTDB taxonomy): domain Bacteria; phylum Desulfobacterota; class Desulfobulbia; order Desulfobulbales; family SURF-16; genus DB1. Next base: position 5,983 of record CAZUZJ010000061.1, read on the forward strand.
AAGAAATACCTGCTTCAGATTGGGCGGAATCGCAAAAAGTCACGATTTCGACGGGCCGTTTTGATTAATGACTCGTATCACGTATGAGGCGATGAAGAAAAAACAGGGGATGGCATGGAGGAAGTGACTCTCGGCCTGGCGGTTCTGCTGGCAACGGGTATGTTCGTCGCCAAGGTCGGCCAGTTTTTCAAGCTGCCGTCCGTCACCGGCTACATCCTGGCCGGTTTTCTCCTCGGTCCGGGTGGGTTCGGTCTGGTAACGGCTCAGAGCATCGGCCACCAGCTTGATCATTTCACCCGCATCGCCCTGATGCTGATCGCCTTCGGCATCGGTGAGCAGATCGAGCTGAAACGGGTGCTGGCCGCGGCGCGCAGCATCACTCTGATCGGCTGCTGCGAGGCCATGGGCGCCTTTCTGCTGGTCACCGGCGCCGTCTCGCTCGCTGTCTTTTTTTTCGGCATCGATTCCCGTTTTCATCGCCCCCACGAGTTTCTCATCATGGCCCTGCTTCTCGGTTCCGTTGCCGTGGCCACCGCTCCGGCCACGACCCTGCACGTCATGCGGGACATCAGGGCACGCGGGCCGCTGACCTCCACCCTGATGGCGGTCATCGCCATCAACAACGGGCTTGCCATCATTTTTTTCGGCATGGCCATGTCCCTGGCCGGCCAGCTGGTCGGTTCCGGCGGGAGCTGGTTGGCCGGCCCCCTGGTCGGCGGTCTGTTTGAGGTCGGGATGTCTCTTTTTGCCGGCATTGTCACCGGTCTGCTGATCTCGTTTGTTTCCCATTACCTTAAGCGGCAGGGTGAGATGCTCACCGTTGGTCTCGCCCTCCTGCTGCTCTGCGGTGAATTCTGCCGCGCTTTTCATTTTTCACCTCTGCTGGCCGGCATGGCCGCAGGTTTTGCCGTCATTAACCGGGTGACCCGCGATGTCCGTCTGTTCCGGGCGCTTAATGCCTTCGAGCCTCCCATCTATGTCCTCTTTTTTACCCTGGCCGGAACCCATCTCGATTTTTCCGCAATCGGCAAGGCCGGCTGGCTGGGGCTCGTCTATTTCGTCTTCCGGGTCAGCGGTAAATATTGCGGTGCCTTCTGCGGGGCATGGCTCGCCGGCGCGCCGGCGGCGGTGCGCCGCTATCTCGGGCTCGCTCTGGTCTCTCAGGCCGAGGTGGCCATCGGCCTGGTCATCCTCATTGGCAGTGAGCCGGGGCTGGCGGTCTTTTCCCAGGTGCTTGCGCCGGTGGTGCTGGTCAGCGTCATGCTCGCCGAGCTCACCGGACCGCTTGCCGCCCGCTTTGCCGTTCAGCAGGCAGGGGAGGACGGCGCAACCAGGGCAACGGCCAGGCAGTCAGTGGGAGAAAAGAACAATCACGCCGGCAGGCCGCAGCCGGATCATCCTCATGTCTCGTTGGTTCCCTGGAGCTGGGAAAAACTGCGGCCTCACCCGGCGCCAGATGGAGTTGTCGCCTTCGGCGCCTCCCATCCCCTGACAGTATGCGGTCTGGCCCGGATCGCCACCATTCTGGCCCATCATTATCGGGCGCTGCCCCTGGCGGTCCGGGTTCTCGCTCCTGATCGCATGGCCGGATCAGGCTCCTCGGCCGCCGATCATGCCTTTCGCATGGAAAGAGAGGAAACGCGCTCCCTCGGCTATGATCTTGCCACCGAACTTATCCCGGACCGCAGCGTCGCCTCCGGTCTGGTGGCGGCGGTCGAGTACAATCGGGCCAGGGCGGTGGTGCTCGGTTACCCTCTGGAGGGGACTGTCCAGGGGTTTCATGAAATCCTCGACAAGGTGGCGGCAAATGTCGGCTGCCCGGTTGTGGTAGTGCGTTTTCATGGTGAACTGCATACGGAAAAAATTCTCGTGCCGGTGCGGAGCATGGAGGAGTTGGCCAATGTCGGTCCGATTGTCCATGCCTTTTCCCGGGTCGGCAGCCATCAGGTCACCATTCTCTATCTCCTGCCGGCGGACGAGTCCGATGACAAGGCGGCCATGAAGCGCCGGGAGATGGAGGAATGGGTGAAACGTCGTGACATCACGGCACAGATCAATCTTCAGGTGGAGAAGACGGAGGCCCGCCAGGAAACGATTCTCAAGGAGTCGGATGCCCATGATCTGGTCATCATGGGTACCCTGCGTCGGAATGTGCTGCAGCGGCTCTTTTTTGGCTCATTGGCGGAAACCGTGGCCCGTTCGATTCGGCGGCCGCTGCTCATTGTCTACCGCCCGAAAAACGACTCCTCATCGACGGAGTTGTAACATGTTGAGGTGATTATGAATTCTGACTTCAGTAACACCCACTGTTTTCTGGTGGATGGGGTGGACCGGCTGGCCGCGTTCCATAAGGTAAACCATTTTTTTGCCAGCACGGTGCTGGTCAGATATGATCAGGTGGTCATATCTGAAGCAGAGAGCTGTTCGGCGACGGATCCCGCTTTTCCCGCTCTGCTGGCCAACGGTATCGAGCGCAACCGGGAGCTGCTGACAAAATTGCTCGGTGAGCTTGTTGAGGAAGGTTTTGCCGATCTCAATCGCTGGAGCGTCATGCCCCAGGGCTATCTGAGCAAGACCGTCCATGCCGCGGCCCACCTGCTGGATGGCTTTTTTGGCGTTGATTCCGCTTTTTATAACCTGATCGACGACTCCCATTGGCTTTCCGATCCGCTGCGGGCGCGCATCGAAAAATCTCCGGACCAGTTCTGGCTGGTGACGGCGGTGGGCCTTTCCCGCCTGCCGGAGGCCGACCGTATTCCTTTCCTGCGCCGCCATGGCCGTGAGTGAGATGCAGTCTTGCGGAATTCTCTTTCATAGACAAGGGATCATCCACCGATGTCTATTTTTTTTTTGTGTTCCAGTGTGGTATGGCTGTGGTGTTGTGCGGGATGATCACCGGCGGTAGTCGCTGGTGCAAATCTTGCTTCTCTGGAAAATATTTTTGGTGTTGGCCAATTCCACCGATGATGACGGCGAATGGCCGTTTCCCCGCCACTCATCGCCGCTAAAGGATGCTGCCATGCGATCTCTCAGTATCGTGATAAATGATCAGCGCGGTTTTACCCTGCTTGAGGTGCTGATCGCCGTGGTCATTTTCACCATCGGTATTTTGGCGGTCAATGCCATGCAGATTGCCAGCATCGGCGGCAATGCCGTGGCCAGTCGGGTGACCGAATCGACCTCCTGGGCCTCGGACCGGATAGAATCCCTCCTCTCCCTTGATTACACCGATGCCGCCCTGACGGATAATGATGGCGACGGCGACAACGGGCTGACCGATGTCGATGCCAACGCCGACGGCAGTGCCGTCTCGTCGGACGGCAGGTATTCGATCTTCTGGAATGTCTCGGATGATTCCCCCTTTCTTGGGGTGAAAACCGTCACCGTCATCACCACCACCCTGGAAAAGGGGATAACGAAAACAGTGACCATGACCTATATGAAGGCCGACGCCATCTGAGGGGGGAACACGATGAACCTGAAAAAAAGTTTAGGGCACGATGAAAAAGGTTTCATCCTGGTCGCCTCCCTGCTCATTCTTCTCATTCTCGTCATCATCGGGGTGGCGGCAACTACCACCTCGACCATTGAGATTCAGATCGCCGCAAACGAGAAGATTCATCGGGAGACCTTTTACCAGGCCGATGGCGGCGCGGAGCTGGCCTCCCGCATCACCTTTGAAAACGCCCTGTGTGTCAATATGGGGGGATTTGCCGCCAATCCGCCGGGAGTCAACGGCGGCCGGTTGATCGGCAATGTCGAGATTATCACTCTCAACTTTGCCGAACCGACCGGCGGCGCGGCCCCTCTGCCGTCGGATGCCCTTCGTGATGCCGTGTATTATCCCGGTAATATGGCGGACGTTAATCCCCACACCAATATGACGATGGTTGGCCGGACCGAAAGTGTTCCGGGGGAAGATATCGCTCAGGTGGTCGGCTACGAGGGACCGGGCAAGGGTGGCGGGGCCAGGGTGCTCTATACGATCAATTCCCAGCATCGCGGGGCAGTGAACAGTGAATCGATCATCGGTATCGGCTGGAACATGAACACGAATCTGATGAAGAGCGCCAGCTCGTCAGACTGTAAATACGATTGATGCGGAGGAAACAATGAATCCATTGATTTTTGTTAGGTTCCGTCACGCGTGGTGGTGGCTGCTTTTTATCGGCATCATCCTCGCCACCGGCCCGACCGGTTTTGCCGCGGTCTCGCCCCATACCATGGCCGAGTTTTCCGCCGCGCCGATCAGCCTCGTCGAAACCCAGGTCGAACCGCAGGTGCTGATCAACGCCTCCAACGATCATCAGCTTTTTTTCAAGGCCTACAACGATTATTCGGATTTGGACGGCGACGGCCAGCCGGAGACGACCTACAAGCATTCGGTCGATTATTACGGCTATTTCGACAATCGCAAGTGCTATGACTATGATGCCGGGGCCCAGCGCTTCGAGCCGGTGGCGATCACCGCCGACAAATACTGTAACGGCGCCAACGACGCCTACTGGAGCGGCAATTTTCTCAACTGGGCTGCGATGACGCGGATCGACACCATCCGCAAGATCCTCTTCGGCGGCCATCGCCGCCTCGACACCTCAAGCGACACGGTGCTGGAGCGCGCCTTCATTCCGCCCGATATCCACGCCTTTGCCAAATATTACGACGGCGCCGATGTCAATGATCTGGTGCCCTTCACCGTCACCACCGCCACTCCGACCGGGGTGAGCGCCACCAGTGTCGCCATCGGCACCGGGGCGAAATCGTTTAACACCAATCAGCCCGGCGGCTGGATCAAGATCGGCGACTATGTCCGCCTTGTCGACCAGATGAACACGGCCAACTTCATGGAGGGATGGGTGACGGGTTTTGACAGCAGCGACGGCAACCCTCTCACCGTCAACGTGACCCGCACCGGCGGCTGGGGGTCGCCGCTGAGCTGGAATATCACCAACAAAACCCGAATCGGCGTCACCCTCTGCAACGTCACCTATGCCGCGGCCAATGATTACTCCCAGGAGGTACTGACCGCGCCGCCGTTGATTCGGGCGGCGTCGGGCAATTATGCCTTCTGGAGCGCCGGCGAGGTCACCCAGTGCCTGTGGCAGGAAGAGGAAACCAATGCAGCGCACGGCAAGAATTACAACAATCCCTATTATTCCGGGGTATATGCGGCTCAGGACAATCCGAAAAAGGCGGATGTCAGTCTCGGCCTTGCCGATTATGTGGTGCGCGTCCAGGTCTGCAAGGACAGTGACGGCAACGGCGTCCTTGATCTGCCGACGGGCACGGAAAAGTGCAAGCAGTATCCCTACGGCAATTTCAAGCCCATCGGCCTGCTGCAAGTGTATGGCGATGAGGATAAGCTCCTTTTCGGTATGGTGGCCGGCACCTATGGCAAGGCGCGCTCCGGCGGGGATATGGTCCAGAAGATCTTTA
>CAZUZJ010000062.1:0-2151 GCA_964624225.1 uncultured Desulfobulbia bacterium
GGCATCTGCCTCGGCCATCAGCTCCTCGCCGATGCCCTTGGCGCCCGAATCGGCCCCAACTTCTGCCACAGCATCGGCTTCACCGAAGGGCTCCTGACCGGCAACGGTCGCCGCCATCCGATCTTTGCCGGCATCGCCAGCCATTTCCCCCTGTTCAAGTGGCATGGTCAGGCGCTGCTGCCTCCGGTGCCGCGCCATTTTCACATCCTGGCAACGTCACGGGAATGCCAGGTGGAGGCCTTTACCCTGGAGGACCGGCCGCACATCATCGGCGTCCAGTTCGACAACCATGCCGCCCATCCCGCCGACGTGACCGACTGGCTGCGGGAAGACGCGGACTGGCTGCAGTCGCTGCCGGACAAGAACATCAACCCCCGCCTCATCCTGGCCGAGGCAACCAGCCGCCACCATGAAATGGCTCGACAGTTCGAGCAATTTTTTGAAAATTTTATTACCATCATCCGTGACACAACGCGACTTCCCTGATTTTTCCCGCGACCACGACGACGGTGAGGCCCTTTCATGACGCGCAGCCACCAGGACAACATGTTTCTCCTCCTCAACCAGCAGGGCCCCTTTGCCACCGAGGCCAGCATCCTGCCGGACCGGACCTTCAGCCGGCAGGCGCGCGCCATGGCGGCCCGGCTCGGCCGGGGAGAACTGGCAACCAAATACCGCATTATCCGCAATCAGATCTTCGAATTTCTCGATGTCCGCTCCTTTGCCGAGATCAGCTCCCTGCTGCGCAACAGGGCGCGCCGCGACATCATCGAAAAACGGGCCTATATGCTGCTCGGCAACATGTTCGGCATCGAGGGCACCGAGCGGGAGATCATCACCCGGGTCAACAACTACTCGCGCACCGCGGACGGCGTCATTCGCTATCTGCGCAGCAAGGTGCTGGCCAATTACAGCGCCCATATTGAGATGACCAACGAGATCGACGCCACCAGCAGTCCGGCCGAGCTGCTCCTCATCGTCTTTGACGATCGCTACCACCAGAAGGCGCGTTTCGAGGCCAAACGCAAGCTCATCCTCATGCACCTGGCCGGCTCCATCGACCAGAGGGAACGGGAAACGGGCATTGAAAACAAGTTCGCCCGCTTTCTCGATTTTCTCAACGACTATGTCTGGAGCCCGAAAAACAGGATCGGCGAGCTGGAAATCGTCTATCTGCTGAGCAGCCATGAACCGGAGAACTTCACCTGCCGGGAGCTCCGGGTCATCTCCCGCGAGGAGGCGGAACAGATGACCCTCGCCCCGGGCCAGAAGCTGACCCTGATCAAGCGGCGCCGCTTCACCGCCGACGGTCGCGAGATCCCGATCTATGTCTCCATCCGCAAGAAACCGCCGGAGGCGAAGGTGCTGAAGCTCTTGCGCAAGGGCGAGGAAAACCCGGCAGTGGCGGTCGATGACGAGCTGGGCCTGATGGGGGTGCTGGCTACCCCCCAGGACATCAAGATCTTCCAGAAGCACCTGACCAGCAGCGCCATTGCCGCCAATTCCTTCATGTCCCTGGAGGATATCTCGGACTCGCTGACCGGGGTGCGGCGGGCGGGCCGCAACATCGGCAGCTCGGCCGCCACCGCCATGTTCAAGTTCTTTGCCCGGCTGGGCGGGATGCGGGTGGAATTCATCGTCCACACCTATGAGAGCTATCTCAACTACGTCTATCAGCGGGATGTGTCCCATGACGAATACGAGGTCAAGCGCATTTTCGACACCGGGGTGGCCGAGCTGCTCTTCCCCCAGGACATTTATTTTCTTGACATGAAACAGATCCGGGACCGGCAGCTTGCCTGGTTCCGTCGCCAGATCGAGGAGTCCTGAGATGAAACCAAGCCAGCTCGCCGCCGGGCCGGGCGCCCTTGCCCATCACCTCCGACCGGCGCCGCACACCCTGCCGGCCGGGGTGATCAATCTCTTTTTCATCATCGGCCTCCTCTCCGCCCTCTCCTTCCGGGTCTTGATGGCGGTGCAGGATTTCCGGCCGGAGCTGTTTCGGGCAACCTGGTACGTCGGCGTCATCGGCTATATTCTCTTTTTTTCTTTTCGTTACACCATTGCCAGAAAACGACGGAGCACGATCAGCGATTTCGACCTGATCAGCAAGGTGCGCCAAGGCGCTCCCCTGGCCGAGGCCGACCGCTA
>CAZUZJ010000062.1:2161-11338 GCA_964624225.1 uncultured Desulfobulbia bacterium
CTCCTTCTCTAAAGGAGAGTGCACCATGAAGGGAATCATTGACAGCACCCTGCGCGAAGGGGCGCAGACCCCGGGGGTCGCCTTCTCCCTGGCCGCCAGGGTGGCCATTGCCCGGCTGCTTGACCGGCTGGGCATCGAGGAGATCGAACTCGGTATTGCCACGCCGCGAGACCGGGATCTGAACGAACTCATGCGGCGTTGCCGCGGCGCGATCCGCTCAAGCCGGCTCGCTCTCTGGTGCCGCTGCCGACCGGAGGACATTGACCACGCGGTTCGGCTTGGCCCGGACGTTCTCTCGCTCTCCATCCCCGCCTCGGATCTGCACATTCACGACCGGCTCGGCCGCGACCGGCAGTGGGTGGAAGAAAAGCTGCGCCAGGCAATCGAACAGGCAATCCACCGCGGCATCCCCCTGGTCTCCGTCGGCCTGGAGGATGCCACCCGGGCGGAACCGCCCTTTCTCATCCGACTGGCCCGCATTGCGGCCGAGGCCGGCGCCCAGCGCCTGCGCCTGGCCGACACGGTAGGCATTGCCAGCCCGGCCATGATCACCAGCCTGGTGCGGGAAATGGCCCGTTGCTGCCCGCTTGACATCGGCGTGCACACCCATAACGACTTCGGCATGGCCACCGCCAACGCCATTGCCGCCCTGGAGGCCGGCGCCCACTGGGTGGACGCCACCGTGCTGGGGCTCGGGGAACGGGCCGGCAACAGCCGGCTGGAGGAGATCGTCGGTTATCTGGCCCTGGGCCGCGACAGCCGATCGTACCGGACCCAATACCTGCGCAGCCTGTGCGCGATGGTGGCCAAAACGGCCAACCGCCCCATTGCCGACACCCATCCGGTGGTGGGCGAGGCCATCTTCACCTGTGAAACCGGCCTGCACCTGCAGGGCCTGCTGCGCAATCCGGCCACCTACGAGCCCTACGATCCGATCCGGGTGGGCGGACAGCGCCGCCTGCTGTTTGGCGGAAAGACAGGGAAAAAAGCGATCATGGCCAAGCTTGGCAGCCTGGGCATCAATGCCGGGACATGCGAGGCCGAGCGCATCACCTCCCTGGTCCGCCTTCATGCCGACCTGGAAAAACGGCCCCTTAAAGATGAAGAAATACGGCAACTTGCCGTTTTCTAAGACAAGCTGGAGCAGCTCGCCCGGCAATCTCCCGAACGTCGTAAGGCATTGCCACTTTCCGCATCAGAACCACGTGGAACTGCCGCCGCATCCAGCGTTCCAATTGCACTTCATCAGTGGTCCGCCGTTGCAGATTCTGCTCCAGTGACAAGTATCATTTTTTCAACAGCAAAATGGGAGAGTCGCGCAAGCGCTCCAGCCATAGTCAAATCATGCATTGCCAGGTGTGCAGGAAAAAATCGGACAACCTTGTCGTCGATTGTTCAGATTGCAAACACTGACCCGACAAGAAAATTAAGTTTGTTGTGCCTGGCCCGCACCGCTACCACTGTTCCGGCCGTTCGAGGCCGAGCTTCTTCATCCGGTAACCGATCTGCCGCTGGGTCAGACCCAGCTCGCGGGCGGCCCGGGCCTGCACCCAGCCATGGCGTTTAAGCGCTGCCTCGATTTCCGCCCGTTCCATATCCTTCAAGGCCCGACCAGCGGGCCCAGGGGCAGTTGCCGCCCCGACGACCGGCGCTGGCCGGACCGCCTCTTTGCCGATGCCGCCGGCGGGCGCAAACAGGTGATCCGGCAGATCACCGATCTGCAGCCAGCCGCTGTCGTTTAAAATCACCAGTCGCTCCATCAGGTTCTGCAACTCCCGGACATTGCCGGGCCAGTCGTAGTCGGTCAGGAAATCGAGAAATTCCCTGGTCAGCTTGACCTTTTTTTCATTGTGCCGGTTGCTCGACCGGAGAAAATGATCGACCAGCAGGGGAATGTCCTCCCGCCGATCACGCAGGGGGGGAAGAGTGAGGGGCACGACGTTGAGACGGTAGTAGAGATCGTTGCGAAAGGCGCCGGCCGCCACTGCCTCTTCAAGATGGACATTGGTGGCGGCCACGAGCCGCACGTCCACCGTCAGGGTGCGGGTGCCGCCCAATCTCTCGAACTGCCGCTCCTGCAGCACCCGCAGGAGCTTGGCCTGCAGAAGGAGGGGCAGCTCGCCGATCTCGTCGAGAAAGAGGGTGCCGCCGTCGGCCAGTTCGAAGCGGCCTGGCCTGGCGCTGACCGCGCCGGTGAACGCCCCCTTTTCATGGCCGAGCAGTTCGCTCTCCAGCAGGTTTTCCGGCAGGGCTGCGCAGTTCACCTTGATAAAGGCCTTGTCCTTGCGCGGACTGGCCTGATGAATGGCCCGGGCGACCAGCTCCTTGCCGGTGCCCGACTCGCCGAGCAGCAGGACGGTGGCCCGACTCGGCGCCACCTTCTCGATGCTCCAGAACAGCTCCTGCATGGGCTTGCTCTGGCCGATGATGTAATGCCGGTTGAAGCGCCCGTGCAGCTCGGCCTTGAGACTCCTGTTCTCCTCCACCAGCACCGCTTCCTTGCGGACAATCGCCCGGTGCAGACTGAGAAACTGACCGATCAGGGTGGCGACCATGGTGAGAAAACGAATATCCTCCTCAAAGGAGACGTCGGCGCCGAACAACCGGTCGACACTGAGCACCCCGACCGTCTTCCCGGTCAGAATGACCGGCACTCCGAGAAAGGAAATCTTCTCCTTGCTGATGGCGGAGCGTGAACCGGTGCGGTTGAGAAAGAGCGGCTCGCTTTTGATATCCGGCACGACAAAAGGCGAGGCGGTCCGAAAGATCTGACCGCTCACCCCTTCGCCCAGGCCGTAAACGCCGCGCTGCTCCTCCTCCACGGTCAGACCGTAGGAGGCGCGGATGACGAGCCGGGTGCCGCTGCTGTCGAGCAGCATCAGGGTGGCGCGCTCCATGCGCAGGACATCATGAAGAATCTGGAGGATCTTGCTCAAGGTGGTATCCAGGTGAACGGCCGAACCGATCAGCTGGCAGATCTCGGCAAGGGCCTGCAACTCCAGGGCGAGGATATTGCTGACGCCGGGGTCGGCGACAGGATGCGGGTCTGACATGGCTTCTCCGTACCGGGCGCCTGGCCCGGCAGCTTGCGAACTGATTGAAACACCTTTCACCTTTTCTTAATTGCAATTTGCATTCCACCGACCAAATTCCCCGCCATCGAAAATAATTCATTGAAATCAAAAAACAAAAAAAGAACGATCTCTTTTTTTGTTTTTCAAACATTACAATATTGAGATATTTACAATAAAAAAAATACTTTTTCGTAATGTACACACCCACCCCTCTTCCCCGACAAAAAGGTACGCGCTCTTCGTTTTTGTCATCTTTGCGACAGAGGGCACCCATGATCGATGCCGGCCCAAACAGAGGAAAAATCCCGCAATTTCACCATAACAAGTTGAAATAACGACAATAAAATTTTTCTCCAGCCCATGGCACGTCGCTTGCCCTATCAGGAAGGCAAATGACAGCGCCATCAGCCATCAGACTGATGCGCTTGCCAGCGCAACCATGAAAATCCGGACACAGAGCACAACTAACTACACCCAACGGATTTTCGCATACACCTCGAAGGAGAGACGACCATGAGAAAGGTAGCAATTTACGGCAAAGGCGGCATCGGCAAATCAACCACCACCCAGAACACCGTGGCCGGGCTGGTGGAGATGGGACGCAAGGTCATGGTGGTGGGCTGCGACCCCAAGGCGGACTCGACCCGTCTGCTGCTCGGCGGTCTCGCCCAGAAATCGGTGCTCGACACCCTGCGCGAGGAAGGCGAGGACGTCGAGCTCGACGATATCCGCAAAATCGGCTACGGCGGCACCCTCTGCGTTGAATCGGGCGGCCCGGAGCCAGGGGTCGGCTGCGCCGGCCGCGGCATCATCACCTCCATCAACATGCTCGAATCGCTGGGCGCCTACGAGGAAAGCGAAGGGCTCGACTATGCCTTCTATGACGTATTGGGCGACGTGGTCTGCGGCGGTTTTGCCATGCCGATCCGCGACGGCAAGGCCGAGGAGATCTACATCGTCTGCTCCGGCGAGATGATGGCCATGTACGCCGCCAACAACATCAGCAAGGGTATCGTCAAATTCGCCAAATCCGGCAATGTCCGACTGGGCGGGCTGATCTGCAACTCCCGCAACGTGGACAATGAAAGGGAAATGATCGAGGAATTCGCCAAAAAGCTCGGCACCCAGATGATCTACTTTGTCCCGCGCGACAATGATGTGCAGCGGGCGGAGATCAACCGCAAGACGGTTATCGAATGGAACCCCACCGTGCCGCAGGCCGACCATTACCGCGGCCTGGCCAGGGCCATTGACGAAAACAAGATGTTCGTGGTCCCAAAACCGCTGGAGATCGAGGAACTGGAACAGCTGCTGATGAGCTACGGCCTGATGGAAGCGGCGTAAAAAGATTGAGCAAACGTTCACACGTTGCAACGTGCAAACGTTGGAGCGCTGAAACGCTGAAATGTTCACCCCCTACTGGAGAAATCACCATGTTGACAATGATCAGAGCAATTGTACGACCAGAAAAAGCGGACAAAATCCTTGCCGCCCTGATGGACGCCGGTTTCCCGGCCGTCACCAAATTTGCCGTCGCCGGCCGCGGCAAGCAGCGCGGCATCAAGATCGGCGAGGTCACCTATGACGAAATCCCCAAGATGATGCTGATGAGCGTGGTCAAACCGGAGGAAAAGGAGTTCGTCATCGACACCATCATGCGCACCGCCCGCTCCGGCGAAAAAGGCGCCTTCGGCGACGGCAAGATTTTCATCTCCGCCGTTGAGGAATCCTGGACCATCAGTTCAGGCATCAGGGAAAACGGCAATCCACCCTCGGAGGTTGCGGCATGAAGGAGGTCATCGCCGTTGTGCGAATCAACATGATGAACCAGACCAAACAGGCCCTGACCGATGCCGGCATTGACGCCTTCTTTGCCCACGAGGCCCACGGCCGCGGCAAGGGCTTCGTCAATCCGGCCATCCTCGAAGGCGCCCAGCAGGGCTATGAAGAGGCCGCCGCCCTGCTTGGCGAAAAGGGTAAACTCTATGCCAAGCGCATGATCACGGTGGTGGTCCCCGACGATCAGGTGGACAACGTGGTCCAGGCGATCATCCGGACCAACCAGACCGGCAAGCCCGGTGACGGCAAGATCTTCGTCCTGCCCACGACGGATGCCCTCCGGGTTCGGACCGGTGAAACCGGCACCAGAGCCATCGCCTGACGCACAAGGAGAACACTATGACAACACATGCACAGAAAAAAATGGTGCAGTGGGACCCCACCGACATCAAGGCGGAACTGCTGAAGAAATATCCGCCCAAGGTGGCCCGCAAACGCGCCAAACAGATCATGATCAATGAGGCCCGGCAGAACGACACGCCGACGCTCACCGCCAACGTCCGGACCATTCCGGGCATCATCACCATGCGCGGCTGCACCTACGCCGGCTGCAAGGGCGTCATCATGGGTCCGACCCGCGATATCGTCAACCTGGTCCACGGTCCCATCGGCTGCAGCTTCTACGCCTGGCTCACCCGTCGCAACCAGACCGATGCCGGCCCGGACGGGGAAAACTACATGCCCTACTGTTTTTCCACCGACATGCAGGATTCGGACATCATCTTCGGGGGCGAAAAAAAGCTGGAGAAGGCGATCCAGGAGGCCTACGACCTCTTCCACCCCAAATCCATCGCCATCTTCGCCACCTGCCCGGTTGGCCTGATCGGCGACGACATCCACACCGTGGCGGCCAGGATGAAGGAGCAATTCGGCGACTGCAACGTCTACGCCTTTTCCTGTGAGGGATACAAGGGGGTCAGCCAGTCAGCCGGTCATCACATCGCCAACAACCAGGTATTCCGTCACATCGTCGGCGAGAATGACGAGGTGAAACCGGGCAAATACAAGATCAACCTGCTCGGCGAATACAACATCGGCGGCGACGGGTTTGAGATCGACCGCATTTTCAATAAATGCGGCATCACCTGCATCTCGACCTTCTCCGGCAACTCGACCTACGACCAGTTTGCCTCGGCCCACACCGCGGACCTGAACGCGGTCATGTGCCACCGCTCCATCAACTATGTTGCGGACATGCTGGAAACCAAATACGGCATCCCCTGGATCAAGGTGAATTTCATCGGCGCCAGATCCACCGCCAAATCCCTGCGCAAGATTGCCGAGTATTTCGGGGAGCAGGAGCTCATCGACCGGGTGGAGGCGGTCATTGCCGAGGAGATGCCAGAGGTGGAGGCAGCGCTTGCCGAAATCCGGCCGCGCACCGAGGGCAAGACCGCCATGCTCTTCGTCGGCGGCTCCCGTGCCCATCATTATCAGGATCTCTTTGCCGAGCTGGGCATGAAAACCATCTCGGCCGGCTACGAGTTCGCCCATCAGGATGATTACGAGGGACGCCAGGTGCTGCCCAATATCCAGATCGACGCGGACAGCCGCAACATCGAGGAGATCGAGGTCGAGCCGGACCCCAGCCGCTTCCGACCGCGCAAAAGCGCCCAGGAGATGCAGACCCTTGAACAGGCCGGCTTTCAGTTCAAACATTACGACGGCCTCGCCCCGGACATGGACAAGGGCACGCTCATCATCGACGACCTCAACCAGTACGAGGCGGAAAAGCTGGTGGAACTGCTGAAACCGGATATCTTCTGCGCCGGCATCAAGGAAAAATATTCCATCCAGAAGCTCGGCGTCCCCATGAAGCAGCTGCACAGCTACGACTCCGGCGGACCTTATGCCGGGTTTGTCGGCGCGATCAACTTCTACAAGGAGATCGACCGGCTGGTCAACTCCAGGGTCTGGAGTTACATGAAGGCGCCCTGGCAGGAAAACCCCCAGCTTACCGCGTCGTACAACTGGGAGTAAGAACGTTTCAACGTGTCCGCGTTGCAACGTTCACACGCTGGAACCCTGGAACATTGCAACGCGCAAACCACTTTTTTGAACATGAGGAAGACAATGTTACTTCGACATACACCCGTTGACATCAGTGAGCGAACGGCCTTGACCATCAACCCGGCCAAGACCTGCCAGCCCATCGGCGCCATGTATGCGGCGCTCGGCATCCATGGCTTCCTGCCGCACAGTCATGGCTCCCAGGGCTGTTGCGCCTATCACCGCAGCACCCTGACCAGGCACTACAAGGAGCCGATCTCGGCGGCCACCAGCTCCTTTACCGAGGGCGCCTCGGTCTTCGGCGGCCAGGCCAACCTGCTGCAGGCCATCAACAATATCTTTACCGTCTACAACCCCGACGTGATTGCCGTCCACACCACCTGTCTGTCCGAGACCATCGGCGACGATCTTCCCCAGATCAGAAAAAAGGCGGAGGCGGAAGGCAAGATCCCGAAGGGCAAGCATGTGATCAGCGCCTCCACCCCGAGCTATGTAGGGTCACATGTCACCGGCTTTGCCAGCATGGTCAAATCCATGGCCATGATGGCGGAGCCCACCGGCAGGAAGAACGGCAAGATCAATATCATTCCCGGCTGGGTGGAACCGGCCGACATGGAGGAGATCAAACGGATCACCGGGCTGATCGGGGTCAAGACGATCCTCTTCCCTGACACCTCGGGCGTTCTCAACGGTCCGCTGTCCGGGGAATACACGATGTTTCCGGAAGGCGGCACCACCGTTGCCGAACTGAAATCCACCGGTGATTCCATCGGCACCCTCGCCCTGGGCGAATGGTGCTCGGCCGACGCGGCCCGCGAACTCGACGCCAGCTGCAAGGTGCCGTGCAGCATCCTGGACATGCCGTTCGGGCTCAAGGCAACCGATCGTTTCATTGATGCCCTGCGCACCATCGCCGGCGTCACCATCCCCGAGGAGATCCTCAAGGAACGGGGTCAGCTGGTGGACATGATTTCCGACATGCACCAGTACCTGTACGGCAGGAAGGTTGCGCTGGTCGGTGATCCGGACCAGCTCGTCGCCATGACCGAGTTCCTCGTCTCCCTGGACATGAAACCGGTCCACATCGTCACCGGCACGCCGGGCAAGAAGTTCGAGAAGCGGATCAAGGAGCTGACCACCGACATGGGCTGTCCGGTCAACGTCAAGGCCAAGGGTGACATGTTTCTGCTCCACCAGTGGATCAAGAACGATCCGGTGGATCTGCTCATCGGCAACACCTACTGCAAGTACATTGCCCGCGATGAGGACATCCCCTTTGTCCGCTGGGGCTTCCCCATCCTCGACCGCCAGGGGCACCAGTACTTCCCGACGGTGGGATACAAGGGCGGTCTCCGCCTGCTTGAGAAGATCCTCACCGTACTGCTTGACCGCAAGGACCGCGATGATCCGGAAACCAAGTTCGAGCTGGTTCTTTAACAACAACCGGAAACAGATGTGCAACCGGTCTCCATCGGGAGGGCGCAGTGACCATTATTCCTTTTGCAAAAACCCGGCAGCAATGCGACTGCACGGAAACGGCTGCGTGGCACACCCTGCCGATGGCTCCCCAGGCCGTCGCCCGCATCCGTTTCTGCGGAGAGGAGAAACTGCCTTCGGCAGTTCCTCTCCATAAAGTCCTCACCTGGATTGGCGATCTGCTGACCCGCGGAAAAACCATTGCCGGGCTCGACCTCAACGGCCCGGGCGATCCGCTGGCAACGCCGGCCCTGACCGACGAGATCCTGACCGGACTCCGGGCCCGCTATCCGGACCTGCCCATCGGCATCACCACCCTGGGTCTTGGCCTGGCCGATCAGGCGGCCAGCCTGGCCAAACAAAAAGTCGCCAGGGTCACCCTGCTGGTGGATGCGGTGACATCGGAGTCCGTGCAGAATCTCTACGCCTGGATCCGACCGGCAAGGCGCAACATGCCGCTGGCCAAGGGCGCCGGGATTCTCCTTGCCGAACAGGCCGGGGCGATCGCCGCCTGCAGGACAGCGGGCCTTCCTCTTTCCATCCGCACCTCGGTTTATGCCGGGATCAACGAGGGGGAGATTGAGAAAATTGCCCGCCTGGCAGCCGAAGGTGGCGCCGAATTTCTGACCCTGCTGCCCGGCAGCGGCTGGCTGACCCATGAAAAAAAACTGTCCCAGCCCTCGACAGCAACAATGGCAGGCCTGGTCAAAACGGCCGGACAGCACATCAGGGTTGCCTGCCTGCCCGCCGAGGCCGCCGCAGGCGCCATGCTTCCTCA
>CAZUZJ010000063.1:0-11285 GCA_964624225.1 uncultured Desulfobulbia bacterium
AACATGCGGCTCTGGACCGCCCGCGCCTCCCGTGAACTCGATCTCGGTTTTTTCAATGCCGGCGACTACATCGGTGCGGTGCAGAGCAAGGTGCGGTCGGAGACCATCTCCAAGGTGCTCTATCCCTCCGATGATATCCGCGAAGGCCAGGAGCTGCGCCTCAAGCAGCAGTATTTCTTTGTCTCCGCCACTTTTCAGGATATCCTGCGGCGCTACAAGAAAAAGCACATCTCTTTTGATCATTTCAGCGACGAGATTGCGGTCCAGCTCAACGACACCCATCCGGCCATCGCCATTCCGGAGCTGATGCGCATTCTCGTTGATCTTGAAGGGCTGAGCTGGGAAAAGGCGTGGGATATCAGTTGCAAAACCTTTGCCTACACCAACCACACCCTGATGCCCGAGGCACTGGAAACCTGGCCGGTGGATCTGCTCGGCCGGGTGCTGCCGCGCCATCTGCAGATTATCTTCGAAATTAACCGCCGTTTTCTTGAACAGCTCGAACAGCGCTACCCCGGCGACATCACCAAACTGCGTGACATGTCGATCATCGCCGAGGGCGAGGTGAAGCGGGTGCGCATGGCTAACCTGGCCGTCATCGGTAGTCATTCAGTCAACGGGGTGGCGGAACTGCATACCCAGCTGCTCAAGACAAGGATATTTGACGATTTTCATCAGTTCTATCCGGGGAAATTCAACAACAAGACCAACGGCATCACCCCGCGGCGCTGGTTGCTCAAGTGTAATCCCGGTCTGGCCCGGCTCATCTCGGACAAGATCGGCACCGATTGGGTGACCGATCTTGATCGGTTGCGGCAACTGGAGAATTTGGCCGGGGATGCTGATTTCCAGAAAAAATGGCGGATTGTCAAGCGGGACAACAAAAAACGACTGGCGCGTCTCATTAACGATGTGTGCGGGGTCAGCGTCAATCCCGATTCGCTGTTCGACGTCCAGGTCAAGCGCATCCACGAGTACAAGCGCCAGTTGTTGAACGCCCTGCATGTCATTGCCATGTATTTTCGCATCATCGACGCCCCGGCGAGTTTCACCACCGCCCGCACCGTCATCTTCGCCGGCAAGGCGGCGCCTTCCTACCGCAAGGCAAAACTGATCATCAAGCTGATCACCTCCATCGCCGAGGTGGTGAATCGTGATTCCAGGGTGGCGGGTCGCCTCAAGGTGATCTTTATCCCCAATTACAATGTCTCCCTGGCGGAAAAGATCATCCCGGCCGCCGACCTCTCCGAGCAGATATCCACCGCCGGCACCGAGGCGTCGGGAACCGGCAACATGAAGTTCGCCTTAAACGGCGCCCTGACGGTGGGCACCCTGGATGGCGCCAATATCGAGATCCTGGAAGAGGTGGGTCGGGAGAATATCTTCATCTTCGGGATGACCGCGGAACAGGCCGCCTATGAAAAGGAACACAAAAGCCGGCCGCCCTGGCGTATCTGCGAAAATAATCCGGAGGTGCAGCGAATTGTTGACAGTATCAGTGACGGTATGTTCAGTTATGGTGATCGGGACATCTTCCGCCCCATCGTCACTGATCTGATGGATGAAAATGATCCCTATCTGCTGCTCCAGGATCTCGAGTCCTATATCGCCTGTCAGGAGAGAATAAGCGCGGTCTACCGCGATCGTAAGCAGTGGATCGAGAAGTCCATCTTCAATGTGGCGCGCATGGGTAAATTCTCCAGTGATCGGACGATCAGCGAGTATGCCCGGGATATCTGGGGGATAAAGAATGTGTGAAAGTGCCTAAAGTGCCTAAAGTGCCTAAAGTGCTTCGAGTGCCTGAAGTGTCTGATGGTGAAGAAGTTTGATCTGATCATGCCGTGATTTTCGCAAATGGCGGCGACCACGTTGCCAGGGCCGGCGTCTTCGGCGCGGCTCTCGCAATACTGTTCACCAGGGATAACAGAGCGTGATACCGTCATATGTACCGGCCTTTTTATAATCTTACTGACAAGCCGTTTCAGATAACCACCGATTCGCGTTTTCTCTGGCTTGGGGAAAAGCACAAGGAGGCCTTTGCCACCCTGAAATACGGGGTGCTCGATGACAAGGGTTTTCTGCTGCTCACCGGTGATGTCGGCACCGGCAAAACGACCCTGATTAATGCCCTGGTCAAGAGTCTCAGCACCAGGGTGCTGCTGGCGAAGATCCCCGATCCCCGGCTCGATGTGATGGATTTTTACCGGATCATCGCCAGCGCCTTTGCCATCAAGAAACCCTTTCAGTCGAAAGGCGAGTTTCTCCTGCTCTTCACCGAATTCCTTGAACGGGCCCATCGCGCCGGCCGCCAGGTGCTGCTGCTGATTGATGAGGCCCAGCGGCTCGGCGTCGAGCTGCTGGAGGAGATCCGGCACCTCTCCAATATCGAAAAGGAGCACGCCAAGCTCCTCAATATCTTCTTCGTCGGCCAGCCGGAATTCAACAACATCCTGCTGGACAGGAAAAATCGGGCGATCCGTCAGCGTATCACCGTCAATTATCGCCTGGAACCGCTCTCCGAGCAGGAAACCGCGGCGTATATCGCCCATCGGCTCAAGGTGGCCGGCGGTCGGCCGGAGATCTTCACCCTCCAGGCCGCCCGCGAGGTCTTTCTCTTTTCCCAGGGCGCCCCCCGGCTGGTCAATATCATCTGTGACCGGGCCCTGCTCACCGGCTATGTCGGCGGCCATGAACAGATCAGCGCCGACATCATCCGTGAATGCGCCGCCGAGCTGCGTATCCTGCCGTATGTCGATGTGGATGAAGGCGCGCCGGCCCCGCCGCGGACCCAGAAAGCGGAAAATATCGTCAATGGCGATCAAGCGGCTGGACCCGGTAATGCGTCCCCTCCCTCCACCACCGGTGTCCCGGCAGGACAGAATGGCGAGCAGGGGAACATCGAACTCGATCTGTCCGGACTGGGAAAAAGAAGAGGCGGAATGTGGTGGATCTTTTTTGTCTATTTCCTGCTGGTTATTCTGATCGGCGCCGTGTGTATCTTTTTTTTCCTGTTTCCTCCGTTGTCTCTTTCCGATCTGCTGCAATGAGAAAGGAGCGGTCCTGTCTTACCAGCCCTGTTGTCGGGTCATCGGTGGGCCGCACCATTTTCCTGCCCTGAAGACCTTTCAGTTCATGGAGAAGAGTGTATGGGTATTCGTGCGCGTGTTATCCTGATGCTGGGGATTTGCAGTCTGCTGGTCACCCTGGTGGTCGGCCTGGCCAGTTATCTGCTCACCGAGCGCATGGCCCTGGTCGAGGCAAAAAACAAGGGACAGTTGCTGCTCAACTCTCTTGCTGCCCATCGTTCCTATTTCATGACCCAGCAGCGTCCGCTGGTGCAGGCCCTGGTCGAGGAGAATCGTTTTTATCCGGAGCTGATGTCAGGCTTCGTCGTCGTCCGGGGCATATGGGATGTCTTTGCCCGTGACAATACGGGCTATCGTTACAAGCAGGCAACCCTTGATCCGCTCTATCCGCCCAACAAGGCGGATTCGGACGAGGCGAAAATGATCGAGGCCTTTCGACGGGATTCCACTCTGCGGCAACTGGAAGGGCTTGCCGAGAAGGAGGGGGAACGCTATTTTTATCTGGCCCGGCCGATCAGAGTTGACGAGCAGAGTTGCCTGCAATGCCACGGTGATCCGGCTGACGCCCCCAGGGACCAGATAGAAATATACGGCACGGAAAGAGGATATGGCTGGCAGCTCAATGAGACGGTTTCCATCTCCGTCATTTATGTGTCGATGCAGGAGGCGTTGACCCGGGCACAGCGGACCGCCGGCGTTGTCTTTCTCGTCGGCATGGCCTGTTTTTTCCTCGTGCTGCTCGTCGTCGTCTCTTTCCTCGATCGGCATGTCATCCGGCCGGTCGAGTATCTCGGCAGGCGGGTCGAGGAGATCAGTCAGGGGAAAAACATGCAGGAAGGCTTCCGCCCCGACAGTGATGATGAAATCGCCATTCTCGCCCGGGCCATCGATTATCTGCGCCGGATGATGGCGGGGAAAAAGCGATGAGAACAAAAGAGAAGGACGCGTCGGGCCGGCTGGTCCTCGGTCTGCTCCTGTTTTTCGGTGGTCTGATGCCGACTGGCGAGTCCTGTCTGGCAGGGGAGTGTGACGGATTCGTGGCGGAGCTGACCCGATTGACGGGGCTGCTCCAACGACGGGATTTTCTGGAGAAGGTCATCGGCCGTTGTCCGGAGGACCACCGTCTCCACTATGCTTACGGCCACACGATGGAACGGTTGCGCCGCTACGACGAGGCCCTGCTCGCCTACCAGAAGGTGGTGGAGATCAAGCCTGATTGTGCCGAGGGATATCTCGCCATGGGCGAGGTCTATCTGAGCCTGGGAAAGAATGAGGAGGCCGTAGCCCTGCTGGACCAGGGGCTTTCCCTTGATCCGCACAACATCTGGGGGAAACGGTCCTATGTCCGGGCCTGCCGCCTGACAGAAAAGGTTGGCGATCGGGTCGGCAGCGCCGCTGACCCGGTGATTGCCTCTTCTCCCGTTTCCCAAGGGGCTGCCCCTCCGGCTCCGGGAAAGATGTCCGCCAGCCCGCCATCAGTTTTTGCCGAGAACCCGGCAGCCGTCCCGACAATGGCCGCCTCCTCCGCGGTCATTGCCTCCATCCGCTTTCCGTCCCGCGGCAATGAACTCAGCGCCGAGGCCGCGGTCGAATTGCACCAGGCGTTCTGCATTCCCGATGCGGCCGGAATGTTTGGTTCAGACCGCTTCGAGATTGCCGGGCATACCGACGACAATGGGGATTTTGATCACAATATCCTGCTGTCGCGGATTCGTGCGGAAAAGGTGCGGGATTATCTGGTGGAACGCTGTCAGATCGCGCCGGAGCGGCTTACGGTAATCGGCCATGGTTCGACGCGACCGGCGGAGGCAAATGACAGCCGCGACCACCGCCGGATGAACCGGCGGGTGGAGATCAGACGCATAGAGCGACAGCCGTGAGTGCAGCAAGCTGGAAAACAGAGACGGGAAGAAATGTTTTTTTGTTTGTTTTTTGTTATTTCTTTGTTGCTATTTCGTTTTGTGCTAAATTACCCTCTTGTTTAATGCCTCATGGTGTCGGGTCGCCCGATCGACCGCTTTGACTCGGGGCTGCCGATTTTTCGGCAAACCTATTCGGGGAATTTCCACTATCCATGACGGTCTCGTAAACTGAAAATTAACCACAGAGACCGCAGAGCACACAGAGAAAACTAATGGTAGTTAAAGATGTTTTCTCTGTGCCCTCAGTGCGCTCTGTGGTGAAAAAAGAATTTTTACGGGTTTGTCTCCATCGGTTCGAACGATGTTTTTTGGCAGGATGGCACGTCGCGAAGAGGCGGGGTATTGCGCATGAAACCAGAAGTAACAGGGGAAGACCGCGCGCGGGTCTTGCGGATTTATTTTTGCAGTACCTTTGTCGTCGTCCTTGTTCTCTGCTCAGGCTATCTCCGCCAGATCGATCTCGTCGATTCGTGGACGGTGCTGTTCGCCCTTTTTGCTTATCTTTCCTATGGTGCTTTTTATCTGCTGCCTTCGGCGTTGATCACCGGCGGGGTCAACTGGCTGCTCAAAAAATGGGACAGCCGGAAAGAGATTGCCGCCCGCTGGTCGCACAACACGGTGTATGTGACCGCCGTTGTCACCACCTCGGCCACCACCATCTTTCTTTTTGTCGATCAGCTCTTATTCCGGTTTTTCAATTTTCACATCAACGGTTTTGTCTGGAACCTCATCTCGACGCCGGGCGGCATCGAGTCCATGGGCGGGGAGGATACCTCCACTCTCACCTATGCCCTGATGATAAGCGGTTTTGTTCTCTTGCAGATCATCCTCATCACCGTCATCCATCGCCTGTGGCGCAGCGGCCGGCTGACCCGGTCGCTCTTTTTTTGTTTCAGCAGACGAAGCATGCTGATCACCATCGTCGGCATGGCCCTTCTCCAGAGTCTCATGTATGGGGTCAGCAACCTGCAGAATCGTCTGCCTGTTCTCAATGCCGCCTGGGCCTTTCCCCTTTACCAGCCGCTGACGTTTAGAAGCCTGGCGAAAAGGTTAGGATTCGAGGTGGAAAAGGCGCCTGATGTCGGCGGTGAGCTGGAGGGCGGTCGCCTCGCCTATCCTCTGGCTGCTCTGGAAGTGGCGAAACCGGAAAAGCCGGTCAATATCGTCTGGCTGGTCGGTGAATCGTGGCGGGCCGACATGCTTACTCCCGAGATCATGCCCGCCACTTCGGCCTTTGCCGGGAAATCCCTGTCGTTCACTGACCATTACAGCGGCGGCATCGGCACCCGGATGGGCATGTTTACCATGTTCTACGGGCTTTACGGCCCCTACTGGTTCCGCTTTCTCGATGAGCGCCGCAGCCCGGTGCTGATGGATACTCTGCAGGCGCAGGACTATCAGCTCAGCATGTACACCAGCGCCGTTTTTACCTACCCGGAATTCGACAAGACGATTTTTTCCGGGGTGCCGCCCGAATCGCTTCATGAGGAAAATGAAGGGCAGGGGTGGCAGCGTGACAGAAAGAACGTCGGCGAGATGCTCTCTTTTATCAAACGGCGCGATCCGGCCCGCCCCTTCATGACCTTCATGTTTTTTGAATCACCCCATGCCCGTTATTATTTCCCTGATGAAGACGCGATCAGGAAGGAGTATCTGGAGGGGTTCAACTATGCCACCATGGATCTGGAAAGGGACATCGGCCTCATCTTCAATCGCTATGTCAACTCCTGCCATCATCTCGATTCACAGATCGCCAGGGTGCTGGATTTTCTTGACAGGGAAGATCTGCTTGACTCCACCCTGGTTATCATCACCGGCGACCACGGCGAGGAGTTCCTCGAAAAAGGACACTGGGGACATAATTCGAATTTTACCGAAGAACAGCTCCGTGTACCACTCATTCTGCATGTCCCCGGTCAGGAGCCCGGCACCGTCACCCGGCTGACCTCTCACCTCGATCTTCCTGCCACGGTGATGAAGCTGATCGGGGTGACCAGTCCGCCGCACCTTTATTGTCAGGGGTATGATCTCCTCTCCGGAGCGGAGCGACCTTTTGCCATTGCCGCCGATTGGACGCGCATCAGTTATATTGACAGGCAGTTCAAAGCGGTGTTTCCTTTTAGCAATAAGGGGGTCAGCCAGAGCCTTTTCACCACAAAGGATGATGTTCCGCTCGCCGATCCCGATATTTTCTGGAAGGATCACAAGGATGTGGTGGTCAACGCCATGAAGTCGCTCGGCACCTTTCAGCAGACCGCGAAAAAATGATGGTGCCGCAAAAAACAAAAAAATCAACCACAGACATCGCCGAGCACCAAGAAGTAAATGGGTGTAATTTAAAAAGTTTTCTCTGTGCGCTCTGTGGTAAAAAAGACCTTTTACGATTTTGTCAAAAATGATGGTTTTGTAAAAACCCGCAAACCATAGCGGGTGAGAAAGTGAAAATAACGAGTTGCAAAACATGGCCCGTCGGCATCGTGACTTTTTACGGTTCCGGTGAAAAATAATGGCGAGCTGTCCCGCCGGCAGGATTGTCAGTCATGAATATCCTGATTGTCGATGACGACGAAGAGTTGCGCAGACAACTGGGCAGGATGCTGGAAAACCAGCATTATCGGGTGGAGGAGGCGGCAGACGGTGAGGCGGCATTGCAGAAGCTCTGGAATGACTCCTGTGACCTGGTGCTGCTCGATGTCATGCTGCCGAAATGTGACGGCATGGCGGTGCTGGCCGCGATCCGGGCTGAAGGCCTCGATCTGCCGGTTCTCATGCTGACCGCGCGCGGTGATGTTGAGGATCGGGTCCAGGGACTCGATCTCGGGGCCGACGATTATCTGGCCAAGCCCTTTTCCATGGCCGAGCTGCTGGCCCGGGTCCGGGCCCTGCTCAGGCGGCGCGGTGAACGTGACCCCCTGCTCCGCGCCGGCCAGATTGTCCTCGATACCGTGGGACGACGGGTCACCAGGGCGGGAGAAGAGGTTGCCCTCACCGCCAAGGAGTTCGCCATTCTTGAATTTCTGCTCTACAACAAGGGGCGGGTCGTTTCCCGTTTCAACCTGGCCGAACATGTCTGGGGCGATGATTTCGACCCTTTTACCATGTCGAACTTTATCGATGTGCATGTAAAAAACCTTCGCCACAAGATCAGAACCTCCGAAGGGTCGGTTGTCCGCACCATCCGTGGGGTCGGCTTTATCGTTGACCCTTGAGCCCCATGCAGATCCGCCGGAAAATCACCCTGTGGATCTCCTGTACCGCGCTCTGTGCCGGCATCGCCTTTTCCTCCTTTGTCTTCCTTGAATTGCTTGATGAGTCGGTGCGGCTGATCGATCGGGAACTGCGCCACATGGCCGAAGCCCTGTTTGAGCAGGGGCAGGATGACCTCGCCGTTCCCTGGACGCTTGATGTAACCCGATTGCCGTTTTCGCCTGACAGATACTGGATCAGTATCACGGATCGTGAAAATGCCGTCCTCTACCGCTCCGCCCTGACCCGCTATGTGGATATCCCCATCCTGGCCGAAAAGCGATACACCGTGGAACGGATCGTGCCAAGCAATCTGGTGCGGATCGGTCAGGATGAGGAAGATGAGGTCTACTTCCGGGTCAGGATCTATGAACGGGAGATCGGTGGCCGGCCGGTCATCATCCGCATCGCCAAACCCATCGAGGAGATCGAGGAGGAGGTGTATGAGGTTCTCTGGGAGCTTGGTTTCAGTCTGGGACTCTGCACCCTGGCTGTCATCTTTTTCAGCCACCGGCTGGCCGGCAGGATTCTTGCCCCGTTGACGTCCATGAATCAGCTGGCGTGTGAGATTCGGGAAAAATCCCTCGACCGGCGCATACCAGTGGGCAAGAGCCGTGATGAGCTGGCTACTCTTGCCACCTCACTGAACGAGATGTTTGATCGGCTGCAGTACTCCTTTGCCCGGCAGAAGGAATTTGTCGGCAACGCCTCCCATGAATTGAAAAGCCCGATCAATCTGTTGTTGCTGGCCCAGGAGGAGCTGCTGCAGCGTCTCGATCTGCCGGATGGAATGCGCGACGACCTGGAGCGGCAGTTGCAGACCATGCGGCGGATGAGCAGACTCATCAGAAATCTGCTCGATCTTTCCCGCCTGGAGCAGCAGGAAGCGGTAAACGTTTCTGCCGTCGATCTCGGCGATCTGCTCCGGCAGGTGCTGGATGAGTATCGGGAGATGCTGGCCAACGCCCGGATAGAGGTTGAAACAGAGTGGGCCGGTGCGTTGCGGCTTGCCGGTGATGCGGAAAAATTGCAGCGCCTGCTGATTAATCTCGTTGATAACGCCATCCGTTACAACGATCCGGCTGATGGTCGCATCCGGATCACGGCGCGGCGGGAAGACGGGAACCTTGTTCTGTGGATGGCCAATCGTGGCCTGCCCATCCCGTCGGCCGAGGTCGAAAGGGTCTTCGAGCAGTTTTACCGGGTGGAAAAATCCCGGGCCACTGTCCATGGCGGCGCCGGGCTCGGGCTCACCATTGCCCGCCGGATCGTTGAACTCCATGGCGGGGCGATCCGCATCGACAGTACAGCCGGCTGGACTGAGGTAACGGTCATCCTGCCGAGACGGGACCTGCCGCCGGCGCCATGAGAGAAGTCCCGAACGCTTTGCGTCGCAGTTCCCTTCTGCCCTTTTTGTGGGTGATCAACCTTCTCCTTTTTCCCTTTGCCATCTGTTCAGCCTGTTTCGCAGTACATAATCGGCCCCCTGGTAAAAGGACATCACCTTCATGGCCGGCGAATAGGATGGTCGCAGCTCGGAGATGGTCGGTGGCTCATCAGCTAGATCAACCCGTTGGATTTTCTGATGTGGCGAGAGGATGAGCAGTTCGTTGCCCTGTATCAGCCCGAGTTTCTGATAGGTGCCGATCAGCGCCCGGGGCTGAAAACCGGGTTCCAGGATGTCGCGGCCGAAAAAGAAACTTTCGTAGGAAAAGTGCAGCAGGCCGAGCAGGGTCGGAGCGACATCGATCTGGCTGGCCATGGTGTTGATTTCCTCCGGCATAACCCGACCGGGCCCGTAAATGAAAAAGGGAATATGGTATTTGTCCACCGGTAGTCCCACCTTACCGGCGCTGCCGGCGCAGTGATCGGCTACCAGGACAAAGATGGTGTCGGCAAACCAGGCCCGGCTCTGCGCCTCGACCAGCAGTCGGCCCAGGGCGTAATCGCTGTATTTCACCGCGCCGGCCCGGCCCGTGCCGGAAGGAATGTCGATTTTCCCTGCCGGATAGGTGTAGGGCCGGTGATTGCTGGTGGTCATGATGTGGAAGAAAAACGGTTTGCCGGCGGCGTGGTCGATGTCCGCCTCATGGATGGCCCGGCGGTAGAGATCCTCGTCCGCCACCCCCCAGGCGTTGGCAAACGTTATCTCGTCATCCTTCAGGGCGCCCTGGTCAACGATCCGGTAGCCATTGCCGGCAAAAAAGGCGTTCATGTTGTCGAAATAGCCGCGGCCGCCATAGAGAAAGACCGTATCATAGCCGTGGTCGACAAAGACCTTGCCGAGGCTGTACATCCCGCTGTTATCGGGCCGTTTCACCATAGAGCGGCCCGGGGTGGGCGGCAGGGACAGGGTGATCGCCTCAAGCCCCCGGTCGGTGCGGTTGCCGGTGGCGTAAAAATTGGTGAACAGCATCCCCTGGCCGAGCAGATGATCGAGAAACGGGGTGAGATGTTTCGTATTGCCGAAACGGCTCAGGTAGCCGGCGCTGAGGCTTTCCACTGAAATGAGGATGACATTGTCCTGGCGGGTCGGATGCTCGTCTTTGATGGTGCGGCGGATATCGTAGAGGCCGGTGCGGCTGAAGACGCTCTTTGGCTGACGGACGGCGGTTTTGAGTTCATCGGAGAGCAGATGGTCATCGCCCAGGGCATAGAAGGTCCGGTAATCGAGGGTGTTGTTGCGAAAAGCGGCAAAAAGCTGGTAGGGGCCGTTGGCGGCCAGTTCGTTGACATAGTTGTTATCCGAGAGAGTCCGCTGGGTCTGATCGAGACCGGCAAAGGCGAAAACGGCCAGCAGGAGAAGAAGCGTTGCGCGGGCCAGGCGGCTGCTTGTGTGGTCGTTGTTTTCCCAGGCGCGGTACAGGTGGTTGCGGAGGCTGAAAAAAAGCAGGACGGACAGGCTGAAGATGGCGCCGAGCAGGGCGGGCAGCGGATAGGACTCGATGATGTTGTTGGTCACTTCCCGGCGATAGACGAGATAATCGACAGCAATGAAATTGAAACGCACTCCCAATTCGTCCCAAAAGAG
>CAZUZJ010000064.1:0-11159 GCA_964624225.1 uncultured Desulfobulbia bacterium
AAGGCAGTGGTCTGCAAAACCATTATTCAGCGGTTCAAATCCGCTCGCCGCCTCCATCCTTCTTTTCTGCTCCCACCCCAGCTTTCCACCGAAACCGATTTGCTCCCAAAAAAAAACCGGCACACGCGGTGCCGGATTTTTTTCGCTGACCGCCACCTCGCTCAGAAACCCATTTCCTCCAGCATCCGGTTGACTGTATCCTGATCGAGCACGCCGTCAGTTTCATCGCCGCCGGCAAGCCGGTTAATATAATTGTCCACATCCTCCTGGGCAAGTTTTTTGCTTTCTTCCAGGCTGATCCCCTTGTTTTTCTCCTTGTGCTTGAGCTGCGAACCGAAGGAGACCACCAGGGCGAGCAGCTGGACCTGAAAATCACTGAGCAGCTTGATGATTTTCATGATCTGCTGGCCGGAAAGATCCTGGAAACTCAAGGCCTCGGTGATTTTGGAGACATCGCCGCTGATGGTGGCGGCAATGGCGAAGGCGTCCTCGATGCGCTGGAAAATCTCCTTCTGATCCTCCATGGTCATGGAGCTGCATCCAGCCGCGGCACTCATCCGGGCCGCCTTGTCCGGTATGGCGACAATCTTCTCCAACGAGCGGGCCAGCAATTCCTCCAGCTCATCGAGACGGGGATCCGGCGCGGCAGCCGGGGACGTCGTCGCCACCTCCTCGCCCGCCACCTCCACCTCGAACTCCTCGGTGGGCGGCACCTCGAGCGGGATGGTCTGATCGAGAAAGATCGAACTCTGCCCCGCGTCCATCTTCTTCAGCAGATTACAGATCCCCTTGTCCCGACAGGCCTTGAACAAGGCGGCAAAGACATCGGACATGGGCACGGTGAAGAAATTATCACTGTCCGCCTCATAGGTTGCCGCCTTTGGCGAGATTGCATCGTAAAAGGTTTCCCGGGCAAAGATCTCGGCGGCCTTCTGCCGGGTCGTGGCGATATGCTCCTTCACTGTTTCGTTGGTGCAGAGCTCGTAGAGGGTCTGAAAAATAACATCGAGATCGAACAGATATCTGACCTTCTTCTCTTTTTTGACCTCGGGCGGCGGCAGGGGTTGCTCGTTGCCGCCGACCCGCATGTTGGCGACCATATCCAGGGCCCGGCCGATTTGTTCCTGCAGCGCCTCGATATCGCCACAGGGATGGGGGGCGTCCGTTTCTCCGGCCCCCTCATCTGCCTTCCCCACCGCAAAGGCGGGATGATCGCGCAGGCCGGACAGCAACTCTTTGACATCATCGGTGCGGCCCTGGACATCCTCCACCTTGTCCATGATCTGCATGGCCGCCTTTTCCGTCATCTCCACCACATCCTTGAGCTGATTCTTGGCGTCTTCGATCTTGTCGCCCGCCTCATCGAGTTCGACCCGTTTCTTCAACCGGTCCTCGGCCGGAATGTCCATCAGGGTGGAGCTGAGACTCTTGGCCAGTTTGCCGATGTCATGATAGATATCGCTTGAGATCTCCCGGTAGAAATCATCCTCCCCGGCCGTGGCCAGCCCCTGGGAAACGGCTTCCATCGCCGTGTCGGGAAAGGCGGACGGCCGCTCCTTCTCCCGCTCGACGACCTTTTCCACCACCCGGGTGACGGAGGTTTCCGGACCGGCCAGAACGGTGATGTTGTAAATCGCCTCACTGGTGGGAATCCTGAAAAATCCGGCGCCGATCTCAAGGTAGATTTCCGGTTTATTGCCCGTCGCCATTCCTGTCACCTTTTATCATGTTAAACCCGTAAAAAGTCTTTTTTAGCGCTGAGAGGACAGAGGATACCGAGAAACCATATTGAATCACAGTCAGTATCTCCGTGTGCGTCGTGATCGCCGTGTTTGATTTTCAGTTTTCATGAGAGCATCTTTCTTTGCCGCTCTCCACTGCACAAGGCCGCTGCACCCTGGCCGAAAATCGCACCCCTACTTCAAACTGTTCATCCTCCACCGCGTCCGTCACCCACATGACGGAGCCGACCACCAGCAGACTGTCACAATCCCCACCGGTGAAGACCGCATCTCCACCCGCCTCATCGAGCCGCCAGCCGTCAAAATCGAGCTGCATGAGCAGTTCGTCGTTCTTGCACCAGCGACGCGAGGAGAGAAAACGGAGACCACCGCCGCCGATATCAAGAATCAGCCCCTGCTCATCGAGGCGTGGGGTGACGAGATTGTCATACAGGCCGTAACGAAAACCCATCTCCTTGTCCAGCCGTTCGTATCTTCGCCGTTCGGCAATTCCACTGCTGTCGTCCACTCCCCAGCCTCCTTCCCGCTTTTTCTTGTCTGAAAAATTATTTGTCGGAATCGTAAAAAGTCACGATTCCGACGGGCGGTGTTTTGTAACTCGTTGTTTTCACTTTCCCGCCCGCCATGGCTTGCGGGTTGTTGCGAGACCATTATTATTTCATGGTACGAAAATTTCATTTAAAAAATCAAGCAATTACCGACAATTTTCTTTTGCCGGCCGGCACGAAGGCCGCCCGGGGCTGGACGAGGCGCGAACAACACAAGGTAATTTGCTGATATTCCAGACAAAATCACGGGATGATATGAAAACGTTCCTGAATACGCTTCAGGGAAACCAGCTGGACATTCCGCGATGACGGAGTGACAAAGGAGTGCAGTTTCCGCTCCAGGCTGCGGGGATCCATGTTGCTTTCGATGGCGATTACCCCTTCCATGATGATCTTCTGTAAAAGCAGTTCATGATCGGTGCGTTCCCGGAGATTGCCGGCAAAGGGCACGCAGAAGAAATTGGCAAGAATGATGCCGTAAAGGGTGGAAGTCAGGGCGATGGGAACGGTGGCGATGATCACCCTGCTGTCGCCGACGCCGGACAGCATGCCGATCAGTCCCACCACGCTGCCGACCAGACCGAAGGAGGGAAAAAACTCGCCCATGGTCCGGATCACCCGCTCACAGTCCTCCCGGCGTAATTTAAAAAAATACATCTCGGTACTGAGGATATCGTGGATGACCTCCCCCCGGTAGCCGTCCACCAGCATGCCGAGGGCGCGGCGCAGAAACAGCAGAGTTGTCTCCTCCTCATCCTCCTGCAGGGAGAGAATGCCCTTGAATTTCGACTTCACCGACAAATCCACGAGAATCTCGACGATCTCCTCCGGAGTCCGGGTGCGAGTGGTATAGGAGGACAACAGCACCCGCCAGACGATTTTCAATTTCTCCAGCCGGTAGGTGACCAGGGTGGCGCCCAGGGTGCCGCCCAGCACCACCAAGGCGCCGGAGAGGTTGAAATAGAGGGCGACATTCCCCTGAAAGAGAAAGCCGGCGAGAAAGAGGAGCAGGCAGCAGAGCAGACCGATGCTGTTCTTATACTTCATCATCACCTCCCGCCTCCGGGGCCACCGCCGGTTTTTCCCGGGTAAGCACAATCTCCACCCGTCGGTTGACCGCCCGGTTCTCGGCGCTGCTGTTCGGCGCCAGGGGGACAAAAGAGGCATGACCGGTCACGGCAAATCGTTCCTGACCAATGCCGGCCCTCTCCATGAGGAAACGGGCAACCCGGCTGGCCCGCACCAGGGAAAGCTCCCAGTTGGAAGGAAACTCCGCGGTGCTGATCGGCATGTCGTCGGTGTGGCCGGCCACCGTGATCATGTAGGGTGTCTGCGCCACCAGCTCGGCAATGCGGCCAAGGGCAGCGAAAGACTGGGCTTTGAGATCGGCGCTGCCGCTGTCAAAAAGGAGATCACCGGTGAGGACGATACGCACCGTTTTGTCCGGGGCAAGCCTGACTGCGGCAAAATCATCGAGATTGGCCTCCCGCACCGTTTTGCGGCCCACGTCATAGATGCGGGTAAGGTTGGTGTCCTCTCCCCGGCCAAAGGGATCGGCAAGACCTCCCCGAATGCCTGTTGCACCGGGCACGGGAAAATCGCTCCGCCCCCCGCCGCTGAGAACGAGCTCCTGGTTGGCGGACTGGTAGATATAGAGAACGGCAAAGAGGATGAACATGGTCATCATCAGATCGGACCACGCCACCGCCCAGTGGGGAGCGCGCGGCATGCGCAGCCGCTCGAAGGCCCGCTCATCATAGACGCGCGGGGGTGTTTCCGGACCACTGCCGGCGAAAAGGGCAGCGCTCCGCTCCGGCGGTTTCCTTTGCCGGCGCGACCGGTCGCCTCTCTTCCGCGGCCCACCGACGGCCTCCTCGTCTGCGACCGGACCCGCCGCCGGCTGCTCTTCAGGATCGCGTTCCCTGCTTATCCCCATATCGTCGCCACTATCCACCATGAAGCTCTCCTCCGGAAACAAATGTATCTCTACCTATCGGAAATGATATACTTTTCAACAGCATTTTTTCTCCGTTCCTGGAAAATCCGACAATAAAAAGGCGGGAATGGATTGGCGCCGGACCCTCACCGAGAATTGACAGAAGGGCCGCAAGGGGGTAGAACAAAAAAAACTGAGCTGCTGTTCAGTTCCTGCCATCACCCCGGTCGAACCGCCGGCAGGGCATTTGCTGCGAACTTTCTCTTCCACGGACATGCCATGAACCCCAGCAAAAACACTCTGCCCGTCCCCACCGGCAAAAAGACCTTCCGGATCGCCCTCTATTTTCTCGTCGCCGTGCTGGCCGCGAACTTCGCCGCCCTGATCGACCTGATTCTTCACCCTCATCTTCCCTATTTTGACCGGCAACACTTCATTGCCGGCGGGATCAGCATCCTGGTCATCATCACCCTCTGCATTGCCGTTGAAAACTGTATCGGCAGGCGCTCATCCGGCGACGGTCCGCTCTCATCACCGCGGCTCGGGCCCTATGTCTGTTTTGCCGTGGCCTTCTGGACCGTGATCCTTGCCGTTTCACTGGGCTGGAATATCGTTCGCCAGAAGCAGGAGATCATGCAGGTGGCGACCAACGAGGCGCGCACCATCTTTGAAAAGGACATGATCTATTATCGCTGGGCCACGAGAACCGAAGGAGTTTTTGTCCCGATCACCCAAAACACCCAACCCAATCCATATCTCGCCGATATCCCCGGCACCGAGGGAATCACCTCGCTCAACACCCCGCTCACCCTGGTCAATCCGGAATACATGATCCGCCAGGTCTATGAAATGCACTCGTCCTCTTCCGGCGTCCTGGGCCACATCACCAGCCTTGACCCGATCCGGTCGGAAAACGCCGCGGATCTCTGGGAAACTGCGGCGCTGAACGCCTTCGAGGAGGGAGCAACGGAGATCAGTTCCGTGGAGGAAATCAACAGCAAGCCCTACCTGCGCCTCATGCGCCCACTCATCACCGAAACCGGGTGTCTGAAATGCCACGCCCAGCAGGGCTACGAGACCGAGGACATCCGCGGCGGCATCAGCGTTTCGGTGCCGATGTCCCTGCTCTTTGACATCTACTATCGGGATGTCTTCATGTTTTCCCTGGCCCACGCCATTCTCTGGAGCCTCGGCATGCTCGGCATCTTTTTCGGCTCCTCCCGCATCAATCAAGCCATGCGGGAACGGGAACAGGCAGAGGCCAGAACCAGATCCATCATCGACAATATGCTGGACGGGCTGATCACCATGGATCAGAGCGGACAGATCGAGTCGGTCAACAGCGCCTGCTGCACGATGTTCGGCTATGACGATGCCCGGCAATTAGTCGGCCGCCCCATCGACGCCCTCATCGAATTCCCTTTTGTCCCGAACTGGGACGCCGACCACAGGGGTGAGAAAGCATTCGACATCAGAAAGGCCATGGGCAGCCAGCAGGAGCTGACCGGCAGGAAAAAGGATCACTCCGCATTTCCCCTCGAAATTTCCTTAAGTGAAATGCAGCATGGCCCCTCTGTTCTCCTCATTGCCACGGTGCGGGACATCACCGAAGAAAAAATCCGCAAAGCCGAGGCGGTCCGCACCGGTCAGCTTGCCGCCATCGGCGAACTGGCCGCCGGGGTCGCCCATGAGATCAACAACCCGATCAACGGCATCATCAATTACACCCAGATCCTGCTCGACGACACCGATGCCGGAAACGAAGACAGCGCCGGGCAACGCGACATCATGGCGCGGATCATCAGGGAAGGAGAACGGATCGCCGGCATTGTCGGCAACCTGCTCTCCTTTGCCCGGCAACGGGACGAAATCGTCGAACGCATCGTCATCAAGGACGTCATCCAGGACAGCCTCGCCCTGCTCATGCACCAGCTGCAGAAGGACGGCATCCACCTGACCGTCAACGTACCGGCGGATCTGCCCTTCCTCAAGGGCAACCCGCAGCAGCTGCAACAGGTCTTTGTCAACCTGCTGACCAATGCCGTTTACGCCCTCAACCAGAAGCATCAGGGACAAAGTCCGGAAAAACGGCTGGAGATCGAAAGTAGCGTCATCGAGCTGGAGGGCCGGCAATTCATTCGCTCTGAGGTGCGGGACTGGGGCGCCGGCATCCCCGCTGAGGTGATCAGCCACATCTTCGACACCCTGTTCACCACCAAGCCCCCGGGCCAGGGCACCGGCCTCGGCCTCAACATCAGCAAGGGGCTGGTGCGGGATCACAACGGCACCCTTTTCCTCAAAAGCACGCCCGGCGGCCCGACCGTTGCCACCGTCGATCTGCCGGTGGCCGAGGCCGTGCCGATTGCTTGATGCCAACCGGTCAGTTCACTTGATAAAGGGCAGAAGCTCCTTGAACTCCGGGGTGCCGGCCCGGCCGAGCAACTCGTAGATAATCATCTCGGTATTGCCGACCAGGCCGCCGATCTGGCGGATCCGCTCCAGCCCGGTCAGGTAATTTTTTTCCGTCCGCGAGCTGACCGCATCCGCCGGCACCCACATGGCATAGCCGGCCTGCAGGCCGCCCTGCACGGTCTGATACATGCAGATGTGGGTCTCCACTCCGCAGACGATCCAGGTCTCGACCCGGTCAAACGTGTGCAGGTGGGCGTGAATCGCCCGGTTGGCGAAACAGTCGAACTCAAGCTTGTCAAGCGGCGTCACCCCGCCGAGTTCGGCGACGATCCCGGGCAGCAGGGCGCCGATGCGCGCCCCGTACTGGGTGGTGGCCACCACCGGCATCTTCAGGACGCGGGCCGCCTTCAGCAGCAGCACGCTGTTTTTTATCACCTCGTCGCGGCCGGCGATCACCGGCATCATCTTCTCCTGGATATCAACAACCAGCAGTCCGGTGTGCTGGGGATCGAGTTTTTTCAAATGTTCCATCTGCTATTCTCCTGTGAAAAAACGGCAAAAATGGGTAAAGTAGGGGGCATACTCCCTCTTACTCTACAAAAAAGATGAATTGGCCAAAAGTCTTTTTTCACCACAGAGATCACAGGGGGTCACAGAGAAAATATTTTCAATTACAAGAAGTTATCTCCCGGTGCTCCGTGATCTTCGTGGTTGTTTTCCAGTTAGACAAAATCATTTAAAAAGCATGGCAGAGACAATGGAAACCACCTTTCGCATCAAAAATCTTCTCTCCGAACAACCGCTGCACCAGGATATCACAGTGCAGGGCTGGGTCAAGTCGCGGCGGGACTCCAAGGGCCTCTCCTTTATCGACCTCAACGACGGCTCCTGTCTGGCCGGCCTGCAGGTTATTGCCGCCGACTCCCTGGCCACCTACCCGACCGAGATCACCCGGCTTTCCACCGGCTGCGCCCTGCGCGTCCACGGCAGACTGCTGCCCTCGCCGGCCAAGGGCCAGGCAGTGGAGTTGCACGCGAGCGCCATCGAGGTGCTGGGCTGGGCGCCGCCGGAAGAGTACCCGTTGCAGAAAAAGCACCACTCCTTCGAGTTTCTCCGCTCCATCGCCCACCTGCGCGGCCGCACCAACAGCCTGGGCGCGGTGGCCCGGGTGCGCAGCCGCCTTTCCTGGGCCATCCACCAGTTTTTTCAGGAACGGGGCTTTTTCCAGATCCACACCCCGATCATCACCACCAGCGACTGCGAAGGGGCGGGCGAGATGTTCACCGTCACCGCCCTTGATCTGGATGCACTGAGCCGGGCCACGACCCCGGTCGATTTCAGCCGCGACTTTTTCGGCCGGCCAGCCAGCCTGACGGTGAGCGGCCAGCTTGAGGCCGAGGCCTATGCCCTGGCCCTTGGCAACGTCTACACCTTCGGCCCCACCTTCCGGGCGGAAAACTCCAACACCAGCCGCCATCTCGCCGAATTCTGGATGGTGGAGCCGGAAATGGCCTTCTGCGACCTGGCCGGGGACATGGACCTGGCCGAGGAACTGTTGAAATTTCTCATCCGCGACTGCCGGGAGGCGTGCGCCGATGACCTCGACCTCTTTGCCCGCTTTGTCGACAAGGGACTGCCACGCCGGCTCGACAGCGTGCTGAGCGAGGATTTTGCCCGCATCTCCTACAGCGAGGCGATCCGCCTGCTCGAAGAGGCGGACGAACCCTTCGCCTTTCCGGTGCGCTGGGGAGCGGACCTGCAATCGGAACACGAACGTCATCTGGCGGAAAAGCTCTTTCAACGGCCGGTCATCGTCACCGATTACCCCAAAGAGATCAAGTCATTTTACATGCGGGCCAACGACGACGGCGCCACCGTCGCCGCCATGGACATCCTCTTTCCCGGCATCGGCGAGATCATCGGCGGCAGCCAGCGCGAGGAACGCTATGACCTCCTCTGGCAACGGATGGAGGCGGCCGGCATCGATCCAATCGCCTATCGCTGGTATCTCGATCTGCGCCGTTTCGGCTCGGTGCCCCATGCCGGCTTCGGTCTCGGCTTCGAGCGGCTGGTCCAGTTCGTCACCGGCATGGCCAACATCCGCGATGTCATCGCCTTTCCCCGCACCCCCGGTTCGGCGGCGGTCTGACCTTTTTCCTTCCGCCCATGATACAACGAATCATCCTCGCCCTGTTTCTGGTTGTTGCCCTTCTTCCTGGTGCTCCCCGGTCAGCGCCGGCGGAAGAGATCGCCCTTGCCGCAGACGCCAATCTCCGCCAGGGACCGGGTCCATCCTACCCGGTCATTGCCCCCTTGCGCAAAGGCACCAGGGTGACCATCCTCTATCGGCTGGCGGAATGGGGCAAAATCACCCTGCCAGGCAGCGACCGGCACGGCTGGATCCATCTGCCTCCGGCGTCGGCCCGGCAGGAACAAACGGTTCAACCCGCTCCCGCGGCCGCGGCAAAGACCATTGCCCCGGCCACCGGCAAACAGACGCGCAAGCCGACGGAGGGCGGCCAGCAAACGTCGCCGCCTGGACAGCATATCGCGGTCATCGACATCCAGCAGGTCATCAATGGGTCCCGCCGCGGCCGGGAGGCCCGGGAAAAATACGAGGAGATGGCGCGCACCGGCCGGGAGAATCTCAACCAGGCGGAGGAGGAGCTGATCGGCGCCGTCATCCGCGAGATCCATACGGTGGTGGAAGGTTTTGCCCGCCGGCGCGGTTTTACCCACGTCATCAACAGCAACGCCGGCAGCCTCTTTTTTCATGACGGCAGCGATGACATCACCCGCGCCATCATCGCCGAATATGATCGGCTCGCCGACCAGGCGGCAGGAACCCGCCCATGACCGCCCCCCTCATCCTCGCCCCGCTGCGCGGCATCACCGAAGCGCCCTTCCGCACCCTCTTTGCCCGCTTTTTTCCCGGCTTCGACTCCGCGGTGGCGCCCTTTATCAATACCTTTCAGGGCTGCCGGATCAAACCGGCCCGCCTGCGCGATTTGCTGCCGGAAAACAACGCGGCCCTGCCGGTGATGCCCCAGGTTCTCTCGAAAAATCCCGACAACTTCGTGGCCGTGGCCCATACCCTCTGCGAGCTGGGCTACCCGGTGATCAACTGGAACCTCGGCTGTCCCTGGCCGATGGTGGCCAACAAGATGCGCGGCTCCGGCCTGCTGCCCCATCCCGACCTCATCGACGCCTTTCTCGACAAGGCCTGCACCCTGCCCGCCGCCATCTCCATCAAGACCCGGCTCGGCCGCCGTGATTCAAAGGAAATTCTGGACCTCCTGCCGATCTTCAACCGCTACCCGCTCCATGAGGTGATCATCCATCCGCGCACCGGGGTGCAGATGTACGGCGGCACCGTGGATCTCGACACCTTTGCCCACTGCCTGGAGGAGTGCCGCCATCCGGTGATCTACAACGGCGACATCGTCACCCCGGCCGATTGCACCCGCCTTGCCGCCCGCTTTCCCCGGGTGGCCGGCTGGATGATCGGCCGCGGCGCCCTCACCGCCCCCTTTCTGCCGGCCCGCATCAAGGAGCTGCCCCTGCCGGCCGATCCGCTGGCCCAACTGGCCGCCTTTCACGACGCCCTCTTTGCCCTGTTTGCCGAGACCCAGTCCGGTCCCGGCCATCTCCTCGGCCGCCTGAAAGGGGTCTGGTTCTACCTGGCCGCCTCGTTGCCGGATGGCAAAAAACTGCTCAAAAAGATCCAGAAAATTCACCGGATTGACCACTACAACGACCTGATGACCGCCGTTTTCCGGCAAAACGGCCGGCCACCGACCCAGCCCGGAGATTCGTGATGCCTTCCCGCCGCCTGCCCCGCCGTTTTTTTGCTTTTCTCTTCATTGCCCTCTTCCTCTGGCCCGCCGTCTGTCCGGCCAAGACGAGCTTGTGGCAGGTGCGGGCAGGCAGCCACGTCCTTTATCTGCTCGGCTCCCTCCATGTTCTGCAAGCAAGCTCCTATCCCCTGCCGGACCTGATGGAGGAGGTCTACCAGGCCAGCTCCACCCTGGTGTTTGAAACCGACCTCGACGCCATGAACAGCCCGGCCATGCAGCACAAGATTCTGAGCTACGGCACCCTGCCGGCCGGTCAGCGCCTCAGCCAGGTCATTGCCCCGGCAACCCGGGAACTGGTGCAGAGGCGGATCAGTGCCCTGGGGATGAGAAGCGCGGAGATCGAGCGGCTGCGGCCCTGGCTGGCCGCCCTCACCCTGACGGTGCGCGAGCTGGAGCGACAGGGTTTTGCCGCCCGCTACGGTCTGGACAGCCATTTTTTTCAACGGGCGAAAAGGGATGGCAAAAAAATCGTTCCCCTCGAATCGGCCGATTTCCAGTTAAGTCTGTTTTACAGCCAGTCGCGCCGGGAGCAGGAGGATTTTCTCCGCCAGTCGTTGCAGGATCTCCACCAGGCGGAAAAGCAGGCCGGCGAGCTGGAACGGGCCTGGCGCAGCGGCGATGAAGCGGCGCTCGCCGCCATGATCACCACGAGTTTTGCCGGTTA
>CAZUZJ010000065.1:0-11081 GCA_964624225.1 uncultured Desulfobulbia bacterium
AGCCGGCCACGTTGTCGAGAAAGTAGCGGTCGTGGGTCACGGCGATGATCGTGCCGGCGTAACGCTGCAGATGATGCTCAAGCCAGGCCACTGACTCGGCATCGAGGTGGTTGGTCGGCTCGTCGAGGAGCAGGATATCCGGATTTTGCAGGAGCAGCCGACAGAGGGCGACCCGGCGTTTTTCGCCGCCGGAGAGCAAGGCGATTTTCGTCTCGCCGGCCGGACAGCGCAGGGCGTCCATGGCCATCTCCAGTTTCGAGTCAAGCTCCCAGGCGTCGAGGGCGTCGAGTTTTTCCTGGACTGCTCCCTGCCGGGCGATCAGCGCATCCATCTCGTCGTCATTCATCGGCTCGGCAAATTTTTCGTTGATGCGGTTGAATTCGGTCAGCAGGTCAACGGTATCCTGCACCGCTTCTTCCACCACCTCCCTGACCGTCTTGTCCGGATCAAGGGAGGGTTCCTGTTCCAGCAAACCGACGGTCAGTCCCGGTGAAATAGAGGTACGACCCTCAAAATCACGGTCAACCCCGGCAAGAATGCGCAAGAGCGAACTCTTGCCGGAGCCGTTCAGGCCCAGGACGCCGATTTTGGCTCCATAGAAATAGGAAAGATTGATGTTTTTTAAGATCGGCTTTTTGTCGTAATATTTGCTTACTCCGATCATGGAGTAGATAATTTTATCCGGTTCGTTGGCCATGACTGTCTCCTTGTGTTGGTACGCGAATAATGCGATAGAAAACTTTTTATTTTACAGGAAAAAGAAAAGAATAACCAGCAGGAAATATGGAGGATGCCTGCTCGTCAGCCGACGGGAGCCTGGAGGTCGCTCCAGCAGGTCGTGCGGTTGCGGCCGCTGGTTTTGGCGCGGTAGAGGGCCTGGTCGGCGCGATAAATCAGGTCGTTTTTGTTGTCCGCATCCGTGGGGAAAGAGGCGATGCCGAACGACATGGTGATGGCAATCTTCCGGTCGGCAAGCGGCAGAGCAATGGCGCTGATGGCCTGGCGGACCCGTTCGATTTGCTGCCTGGCTCCGGTCGCATCGGAGTCTTCCAGCAGCAGGGCGAATTCTTCACCGCCATAGCGGGCGGCAAGATCAACCTTGCGGACGCTGTCGGTCAGTATGCCGGCGACCTGCTGGAGCACAATGTCCCCGGTGGGGTGCCCGAAGGTGTCATTGATCAGTTTGAAGTGGTCAAGATCGCAGAGCACCAGGGTAAGCGGGGTGGACTGACGGCTGGCCCGGTGCAGCATCATGTCGCAGGCATTCTGAAAGGTGCGATGGTTGGCCAGCCCGGTGAGGCCGTCGGTGGCAGCCAGCCGGGAGATCTTTTCATGGGCCTGGGCCAGTTCGATTTTGGTGGTTACCTGGCTGACAATGACCTCCAGGATTTCCCGGCGTTCATCGGTGAACAGCCCTTCTGTTCTGGCGGCAACGGTCAGGGCGCCGATGGCGGTATTGTTGCCTTTGAGCAAGGGCAGGATGAGCAGGGATTTCAGGCCTGCCATCCGCATCTCGTTGCTGAAAACGGGAAATTCTTCCTGGTAATTGTCGTGGGCGGGCATGGGGCGGCGCAATTTGATTGCCTGCCCCACCAGGCCATCGTCGGCGGCAAATTCCAGTCCCTCGAAATGTTCAGCCTTGGCGCCGCCTGCCTTGACAATGAAGTGTGAGCGGTTTTTGAGCAGGCTGATGGCGATGAAATCGCCGCCTGAGAGTTCCTTGACCATTTTGATGGTGGCGCTGAATACCGCTTCCGGCTCCAGTACCTGATTGAGATCCTGCAGGCCGATGCAGATTTGATGAATCACCTGTTTGTTGCGACGGATTTCCTCGAGTTGCCGGGCGAGAGCAAGATCCTGGCCGATCTTGGCACAGCAGAGCGCTGCCAGGCTGCGCTGCTCATCCGTCCACGGCTCTTCCTCGGCCCGGTCGAGACAGAGGAGTGCGATCGGCGCCAGGCCTTTGTGTCCGGCTCCTCCCGGGGCAGCGGTAAGGGCAATGGTCATTGCCAGCAGGGCGCCGGATGGCCGGCGCGACGAGTAATAGGGGATGGCGAGATTCCGGGGCACAGGACAAACAGCGATTTCAGTGCGTTCGTCCTTTAATCCGCCGATAAAGCCGCTGCCGCGGGGAAACGGGCTGGCTACAATATCGTCACGGAGGCTGGCCGCGCTGAGTACCTGCATCTCCTTGTCGTCGCGGTTGCTCCACAGGAGAACGGCGCTGGTGAGGTGCAGGGCCTGACGGATTATTTCCAGTTGCAGGTGGGCAAAGTCGCCACTGTGGAGGGCGGCCGGGTGTGGTGGCCGGGGCAGGTTGGTGGGTTGCGGCGCGCCGTTGCCGGATGCGCCGATTGCCCGTTTTGGCGGTTTCTTCTTTTTCCCCAGCAGGTGATTTGCAACGATGAGCAATGCTGCGGCAATGAGCAGCGCAGTGATCCAGAGAAAAGGGGTGTCCATTGGCTTTCGGCCGGATTCGGGGGGTCTCTTTCTATGCTGCCAAGGGCTTTCGCCCGCCGTGCCGTTGGTGGTTTGCCCCGGCAAACCGTCGTGATGGCGCATGGGTTACGGTACAATAATGCCGACAATGCTGTCACAATCTTACACCATGTGAGCGGAAGTTGTCCATATTTCCTTTGTGACGGGTCGGCAAGGGACGATTCTCCCTTTCCTGAAAGGTTTTTGTAAATATCCAGCTTGGAAGAGAAAATTTTCGAATCGTCCGGGTAGAGTAACTCTTCAGCCGTGCCGCAGGTGCGTGAAAAAAGCCTGTTCGCTATACACCCGGTATGCGGACAGGCTGACGACAATGCAGATGTGGTGCTGCTGCAGAGTTACAGGTTTTTGTTATTTTTCTTGACCTGGACACCGGAAATCCCGATAATGAAAACGATTACCTCCATAAGGATGAGGAGGGTGTTTCCCGGGAGACTTGTCTCAGAAAAAAACAATGACATGGAGACGCGACAGAATGGACAACAAGGAATTGAAAAAACTGTTGGCAGGGGTAGGAATTGCCGGGCTGTTGACCGGCGTGCCCCTGGGCGGTGGTGTCGCCTTTGGCGGCAGCGGCTGAGGCGCAAAAGACGACAGTGCAGTTGGCACTGAACAACAGGCGCCGGCCGCTGCCGGCAGCGGCTGAGGCGGTAACAAGGAGAGTGCGGTCAGCACTCAGGAAGACGACAAGGACAAGGAAAAAAAGGAAGGCGCTGTTGAGGAAGAGCAGCCGGCCCCTGCCGGCGGCAGCGGCTGAGGTGGTAAAAAATAGCGGTGCCGGCGGCACCGCAGGACGTTTGACGGATCATCTGACTTTATGGGGGCCGGCCCGGGAACGGCCCCCTTTTTTCGTCTTTTTTCCGTCCTCCCGGCAATGATGAACTCCCATGGAACTTTCAAGCGTATTCCCAGTCAGCTATTTTCTCCTGCCCGAAGAGGCGCGGCATGCGCTGCGAAACGAACCGGCTGCAGCTGATCCCGCCGCTTATCCGTCTGTTCTTTTGGGATTTGGCGCAAAGTTCAGCCTCCCGCCCTGGCTTGCCGATCTCGCCCGGATTGAATATGCGGTTTTTCTCGTCGGCCAGGGGCCGCGATCCGATCCGGCGGTGGAGCGGCTCATGGTCAGTCCCTCCTTGCAGCTGCTGCGCTGCGACTGGAAAAATCTGCCGTCTCTGTTGTGCCGGGAGGCGGAACCTCCTCCCGATCTGCCAGTGGTCGGTGAAGATTTTGTCCTTGTCTATCGCGGGCCGGTGAGCGGCAAGGTCCTGGTCCGACCGGCCCGGGACCATGATCTGCTCGCCCTGAAAATCGTGGCGGACGAACTCGACCGTGCGCAGGCGGCCGCAGCGGCCGGGGTGAAAGTGGGCGTCATTGACCGCTGCCTGGAAAAGGCGGTGCTGCAAGGGATTCTGGCCGCGCCGCCGTCGCGGATCGTGCGGGACCCCTGCTCTTTCCCCCGCGGTCTCGATATTGACGAGCGTTTTTTTACTGCACCGGTCTTTACCCTGCAGTGGCATATCACCCAGACCTGTGATCTCCATTGCCGTCACTGTTACGACCGGAGTGATCGTGCCCCCATGCCGCTCGCGGACGGGTTGCGGATCCTCGATGATTTCCGGGAGTTCTGCCTTGCCCACCACGTCAAGGGTCAGATCTCCTTTTCCGGCGGTAACCCGCTGCTTTATCCCCATTTTTTTGAACTGTACCGTGGCGCGGTCGAACGCAATATGATGGTGGCCATCCTCGGCAATCCGGCCTCGCCGGCTCTCATCGACAAGATCGCTGCCGTGGCGGTGCCGGTTTTCTATCAGGTCAGCCTCGAAGGA
The DNA here is from genome assembly GCA_964624225.1 of uncultured Desulfobulbia bacterium. Classification (GTDB taxonomy): domain Bacteria; phylum Desulfobacterota; class Desulfobulbia; order Desulfobulbales; family SURF-16; genus DB1. The sequence goes on from CAZUZJ010000065.1 coordinate 4,323, forward strand.
TTGCCGGAACACAACGACTATATTCGCGGCGCCGGTCATTTCGATCGAGTGATGCGCTTTCTCCCCCTGCTCAGGGACCATGGTGTCTACTCCATGGTCATGCTGACCCTGACCAGGGCCAACATGGGTCAGGTGTTGCCCCTGGCCGAGGTGCTGCGGGACAAGGTCGATCTCTTTACCTTCAACCGTCTGGCCATGGTGGGGGAAGGGGCACGTCTGCAGTCCGCTGATCCGGCGGATTTTCAAATATTTCTGCATCACTACCATGCCGCTGCCCGGGAAAATTCGACCATCAGCCTTAAGGATAATCTGCTCAACATCATTCGCCACGAGCACGGCTTGCCGCTCTTTGGCGGCTGTGCCGGCCATGGCTGCGGCGCCGCATTCAACTTCATTTCAGTGCTCCCCGACGGTGAGGCCCATGCCTGCCGCAAATTTCCCTCGCCCATCGGTAACGTGCTGGAGCATGGCATAACAGAGGTTTATTACGGCACCCGGGCGGCCCGCTATCGCGCCGGCACCGATGCCTGCGCCTCCTGCGTCATCCGACCGGTCTGCGGCGGCTGTTTCGCGGTGGTGCACGGGCTCGGGCTCGATCCGTTTACCGATCGGGATCCCTATTGTTTCATGGAACTGGAGGCGGGCACGCTGGTGGGTTGTTCAGGGCCTGGGTGAAAGTGCGGACCAGTTCATCGAGCTGAAACGGTTTGCCGATGGCGGCGCAAAAGCCGTACCTGCGGTAATCCGCCATGATCGGATCATTGGAATAGCCGCTGGCGACAATGACCTTTGCCTTTTGGTCCAGGCTGAGAAGATGGCTGACCGCCTCCTTGCCGCCCATGCCGCCGGGAATAGTCAGATCCATGATAACCGCATCAAAGGGGCAGCCCTCCTCCAGCGCCTGACGGTAGAGGTGGAGCGCCTCCTGTCCATCTTTTGCCATTGCGCTCGTGCAGCCGATATGGCTGAGCATGCCGGCCAGCACGGCGCGAACCAGCTCCTCGTCATCCATGACAAGGATTTTGGCGCGGTGGCCGGGCAGCGCGGAGGAAGATTCTTTGTCTGTCGACGCCCTCTGCCTTTCCCGCGAGGCAGGTAACAGCATGGTAAATGTCGTTCCCCTGCCGGGAGAGGAGGCAACCGTAATGCTGCCGCCGTGGTTGCGGACGATGGAATGACAGATCGCCAGCCCGAGACCGTTTCCCTGTTCCTTCATGGTGAAATAGGGGTCGAATATTTTATCGAGAAAGGCTGTGGGGATACCGATACCGGAATCGCTGATGCTGATTTCGAGGAATTCGGATGATTCGGTCGCAGCGGCATTCGCCACCGGTCGATTGCGGCAGGAGATGAGTATTGTCCCGCCGTCCGGCATGGCTTGGCGGGCATTGATCACCATATTCTGAATGACCTGGCTGATCTGACCGGCATCGATGTCGCCCAGCCAGAGGTCGTCGGCCATCTGAAATTCGCAGGTGACATTGCTGCCGCGGAGAACAAAGGTGGCTGACTCGCGGATGATCTCGGCAATGGAGGTGAGCTGGCGTACCGGCGTGCCGCCCTTGGCAAAGGTGAGAAGTTGCCGGGTCAGATTGCGGGCGCGCAGGGTGGCCTTCTCCGTCTCGGCGAGAAGAGGAGACAGGAGCGGGTCGTCGCCGGTCTGCAAGCGGGCCAGATTGACATTGCCGAGAATGGCGGTCAGGATATTGTTGAAATCGTGAGCAATGCCCCCGGCGAGCACGCCGATGGATTCGAGTTTCTTGACCTTGAGCATCTCTTCCGTGAAGCGGAGTTTTTCGGTAACGTCGCGGAAGACGAGCACGACCCCGATGATGCGATTGGCTCTGTCCAGGATGGGAGCGCCGCTGTCGGCGATATGCAGCCGTCGTTCGTAGCGGTCGATGAGAACCGTGTGGTTGGCCAGTTCGATGACCTGACCGGTTGTCAACACCTGTTTCGCCGGATTTGCGCACCGTTCACCTGTTTTCTCGTTGATGATGGTAAAGATCTCCTCCAGGGGTTTTCCCGCCGCCTCATGTTGACTCCAGCCGGTCAGCTCCTCAGCAGCCTTGCTCATCATTACCACCCGGCCCGCAGTGTCGGTGGTGATAACTCCGTCGCCAATACTGCGGAGGGTGACGGATAACCGTTCCTTTTCCTCGTCGAGGGCGCGTTGCGCCTCCTTGCGATCGCTGATATCCCGAACCACGGCAATGACCAGCCGGCTGCCGCTGAAAGCGGTTGCCTTGAGCGAGACCTCGACCCAGAACAGGGAGCCGTTCTTTTTCCGGGCATGCCACTCAAAGAGCTGGGGGCCTGTCGAGAGGGCGGCTTGCAGATGCTGTTCTGCGTCACTGGCGGAGCAGGGCGGTATCCCGGAACTGAGCTGCGCCATGGTCAGCCCCATGGCCTCTTCCCTGCTGTAACCATAGCGGTCGAGCATGGTCTGGTTGACGTCGAGGATTGCGCCGGTTGCGCCGTCGTGGATGAAAATCGCGTCATTGGGGGCATTGTAGATCGCCCGGTAGCGAGTTTCACTGAGTTGGAGATCGGCGAGGGCCTGATCACGCTGCCGCTCGCGTTCCCTAATGATTTCAATTTGTTGTGTTTTCTCCTGCATCTGCTGCTGCAGGGTGGCGACCATGGTGGCAATATCCTGCTGCAGGGTGGCGAGTTCGAGAAAGGCTCTGCCACCGGACCGGGGGCGCAGATCGCCGCGGGCGACATCCTCGGCAAACCGGGAGAGGGCGATGATGGGACGAATGAGGAATCGCTGCATGGCGAGCATGAGGCCCACGGCGATGAGCAGGGCCACGGCCAGGACGATGAGGCTGATGCGCAGAAAGAGATTTTTGGCGGCGAATAGCTCGCCGTGGCTGATGGAGAGACCGATGTGACTTTGCCATGGCTCAAAGAAACGGGCAACGGCCAGCATGTCCTGACCGTTGGCGCGATAAGTGATGGTGTCACCACCCGCCTGCAGTTTCCTGAAAAAGGCGGCGAATTCCGGCGTCCCGCTGTCGGTGAAGGAGGTGGAGAGCAGGATTGCTCCCTCCCTGCTGATAACGAAAATATTCCCGGTCTTTTTGTAGCGGCTGGCAGCGAGGGTTGCCAGGGCGTCGCGTTTTATTTCGTCGCGATGGCTCTGACTGTCTTCGAGGCCGATGCGGTAGAGGGTCTGATAGCGTCGATCAATGGGCGCGATAAGGGAGGAGAGTTTTTCAGTCAGTAGTTCGCTGCCCAGCTGGAAGATGATGGTATCCAGGAGGCGACTGCCGGCAAAAAGCTGCGGCAGGGAGAGGACCAGGATGACACACGACATAACGAACGGAAAAAGGTTGCGAAGCGAGGCAAAGCGTGTCTTTTTCCCCCTCATGCCGGCTCCCCGCTGCTTATTTGACCAAGATATCAACGGCTTCCAAGGCGTCAAAGGAAATGGGAAGATGGCGTTTCCTGGCGGCCTTGAGGTTGATGAAGGAGACCTGCTCGGCCGGTTGCGGCCGGGTCTCGGCAATCGTTGTTTCACCGGTGAAGATGGCCGCGGTCATGGCCGCGGCCTGGGTGCCGCAGGGGCCAAAGGGGTTGAACAGCCCGGCGACAATATCGTCATCGACGTGATGACGGATGGATTCCCGGTCGATGTCAAGGGTCAGGGCAGTAATCTGTGGCACCTCGCCTGCCTGCAGGGGCTGGCGCTGCTGAAAGCTGCCGACGATGCCGCCCCAGGCGTCGATTTTATTTGCGCGCAGCTGGGTGATGACCTCGTTTACCCCGTCGGCCAGGTCGGGAAAGAAAAGGGTAAAGCCGTGACGCCCGGGATCGGGAAGCTCCTCGTAGGCCTTGCGGAAGACGCGGTCGGCGGGAATGCGGGAGTCATGGACATAGGCATAACCGCGGCCTGCCGGCATGATGAGTCGGGCGATGCGCAAAATTTTTTCCGGCGGATACATGAGATAGATGCCGGAAAGGTTGGTGCCGGGTGGAGCGGTGAGGGATGGCAGCATCTCCAGGGCAACGGATTCCAGCACCGGGACGAAGAGCTGGGGAACGTCGGTGTTTTTCAGGATTTCCCGGGCTGGCATTGAAACCCAGCCGCAGGTGATGAACATGTCGGCCTGATCCTTGTAGCGCAGGACCGCCGCGCGGACCTCGGGAATGGCACGCTGATCCGCGGTTGCGGTGAGGATATCGCTGTAGACAATGTCCCTGCCTTCGATGAAGCCCCGCAGGGTCATGGCGGTTTTGAACGCGCGGATCACGGCGGCGAAGTGGGCCGGAGGGATGGGGTAGCGGATGAAAACAACCTGCCTGGGCTGTTCCGGACCTCCGGCAAAAACTGTCCCGGCCCAGGCAATGCACAGGAAAAGCTGGAGGACAAGGCGGCGTGCGCAGCGTGGGATCATCGGCGGCACCGTTGCGTCGGAAGATGGGGAAATACGTTTCTTGTCTTCCGATTATGCAGCCCGCGGCAGGCAGTCGTCAAGAGAAATACGACATTGTGGCTGCTCGACAGGGTCGCTCGTGGATTTTTCTTGCAGGTGCGAAGGAGTCGAACCCTTTGCACCTGTTCCTGGCCGAATTCGGTTCAGGCGTGGATCTTTTTCAGCAGCCAGGCCATGTTGCTCCCCAGATCCCGCATGGTCTTCATCCCCTCCTCGTCCTTGATCACCTCGCCCGGCTCCCGGCCGATGCCGATGTTCCAGTAGGACGAGCCGACAATGATCATCTGACCGATGGTGAAGAAGTTGTTGAGCGAATTGAAGACATGGGAGGCACCGGCCCGGCGGACCGCGACGACACCGGCCCCGACCTTGCGGCGGAACATGTCGCCGTTGGCTCGGGAAACCATACCGCAGCGTTCGATGAGACCTTTCATGGAGGCTGAGACATCAGCGAAATAGGTGGGGGAGCCGAGCAGGATGCCGTCTGCGTCCTCCATTTTGGCAATGGCCATGTTGATGATGTCGGTGTCCACCGCGCAGCGGTGGTTTTTCTGCTCAAAGCATTTGTAGCAGGCAAAACAGCCGGGAACGCTTTTCCCTGCCAGTTCAATCAGTTCCGTGGCGATGCCCTGCACTTCGAGTTCCGCCAGAACCTGACGCAGAAGGTGGGCGGTGTTGCCGCCCTTGCGGGCGCTGCCGCTGAATGCAACAACTTTCATGAGTCGTTCTCCTTGGTGACGTAAACCGGGTTATGCGCAGGTTTCTCTGAAACCCACACCGTGGTGAAAAAACGGCCGCTCTTTTCTTGACATCCGAAAAAAGTTCGTGATAAGCAAGAGAAAGCGGTTTCTGCTCCTCTGTTCTCAAATATTATTAATCGGGATGTGCCATGTCTTCATCAGAAAAGATCGCCCCGCAGAAAAAAACGTTTTCCTTTATGGGGCTTTTTGACTGCACCGCCGAGAGTTTCCCGGCCTGTTTTCTGCAGAAATGTCTCGACACCAGCATTACCGGCAAGCTGATCGGCATGCTGGTGGTTTCCCTTGTCGGTTTTGCCGTGCTGATCACCATCAACACCATCGCCCTGAACAGGATTGCCGGCCAGAATAACGCCATCCGTGATGTTTCCATTCCGCAGTACAAAATCAGTCAGTATATCCTTCGCAGTATCAACGGCTTCAAGATATCCCTCCTGCATACGCTCAATGAAAGCGAGCTCAAGGCTGATAACCCCCATATCAAGGCAAACATGGCCCGACTTGACGACATCGGCACCATGATTACCTCACTCAAAAACGGAGGATCGGTCCTGGATGTCGCCAAGGTCTCCACCCGCACCCTTGACGTTTTCACGGTCAAGGCCCCCGATGATCCGGTGATGGCGGAACTGATCACTGACATCAATGATGAATTCCTCTACTTGGGAGAGTCCTATCGAGCCTTGATCGGCAACATGGTGCGGATGGGGCCGACTACGAAGCGGCAGGAGCATCTGGATGATCTGTTGAGCAGCCTTGACGGAATGTATGAGCTGGTCATTGATTTGACCGTGGAGATCAACAAGCAGAACAGCGCCCGTTTCCGCGGTCTGGAGCAGATCATCGATCTCTCCCGCTTCCGCGCCATCTGGATCGGCCTGGTCATTGCCGTCATCCTCTCCATCGCTACCTTGCTCTATATCCTGATCATCGTCATGCCGCTGCGCGATATCCTTGAGAAGATCAAGATCATCGCCAAAGGGGAGGGGGATCTGGCCCAGCGGATCGAGGTGAAAAGCCATGACGAGGTCGGCCAGCTCGCCCGGCAGTTCAACACCCTGGTGGACAACATCTTCAGCCTCAACTCCTTCAAGGCCATCATCGAGGAGGAGGAATCAACCACTGAAGTCAACCAGCGACTGGCGGCTCTGCTGCGGGATCGCTACAGTTTCCGACGGCTTTTTATCTATGAAATGACCGGCAGCAAGAACAAGATGTCGGTTGCCTTTGCCGCTGATTATGAGGATGTGTGCAGCCCGGAGATCCTTGACGATGCCAGTTTCTGCCGGGCCAAACGGACCGGGCATGCCATTTCTTCCCTGGAATTTCCCAATATCTGCAAGATGTTTCCTCATAAGGATCGGCTGGAGCACCATTGTATTCCGATGATTGCCGGCGGCCGGGTGGTCGGGGTGGTCCAGTTCCTTCATGAAAAGGAGAGCGATTCGGAAAGCCGGGCACGATTTGAACATCTGGTCCAGCGGGCGACCCGCTACATCAAGGAGGCTACTCCGGTCATCGAGGCCAAGCGTTTTGCCTCCGCCCTGCATGAAACGACC